>NZ_JCACKM010000290.1:0-4248 GCF_059505385.1 Desmonostoc vinosum | reverse complement strand
CACTTCCGTCTTTAGTGTTGCAGTTTGTAGATGCTGGTTTATCATAGTCTGCTTTAGTGCTTGCCCTTGGCGATCGCGCAGTTCAAGCTCAATCTTTGCCACCCAATTCTAGTCAACCTTCATCATCTCCAACCCCAACACCAGCCAATGCACCCTCTACTGAGCAAGCTAAACCCCGCCCTCTGCGGAACTATATCGGTATTGGCGGAAACATTGGTGTGAGTGGTGGTAATGAAGGAATAAGTCACGGGGGAGTAACGATTATCAACAAGAAAGACCTGAACGATTCCTTGTCAATTAGAGGCAGCACTGTATTTGGTGGTAACCGGAACGATAGTACCCTTGCCTTGACTGTCAATTTTCCCGTGAAAACATCATCTGGTCAAGTTCAGCTTATTCCTTTTGTGGGAGGTGGCATATTGCTAAGGTCAAAGTCTAATTTTGAAGATCTGATTGTGCGGGGATTAGTAACTGGAGGAATTGATGTACCGCTATCACGCAGATTTACGGCTACAACTGCGGTCAAGATTGGTTTGCTTGAGAAAACCGATGTCGGAGTGCATTTGGGAATTGCCTATAACTTTTAACACAGCAGATGGTATCACTGCGATCAGATAGCAGGACTATATCGCTAGTGGTCTGTCGCGTTAGTTATAAGGGGTTGAGAAACGAACCGCAAAGAACGCAAAGAAGAGGCAGCGCGTTGCGGGGGTTCCCCCCGTTGTAGCGACTGCCGCCGCAAAGGAAGAGAGGAAAGAAGAGAAGTTTAAAAGTTAATTCACCCAACCGAATTAATGGGACAGACCGCTAGTGGTAAGCCGAGAGTATTCTGAAATCTCAATTAGTCATTACCGTTGCGGCTAATGGAAAAATTGAAGCCGAACGTTCAATTAATCTGAGTCCCAAAAATGCAGGTATTATCAAAAACCTATTAGTAAGAGAAGGTGATGTTGTCAAAAAAGGGCAAATAATTGCTTATATGGATGATAGCAATTTACAAGGACAACTTACTCAAGCCAAAGCTGGAATTGCATCTGCTGAAGCTAACTTACAAAAATTAATTGCTAGAAATCGTGCAGAAGATATAACTCAATCTCAAACACAATTAGAAGAAGCACAAGCTAACTTAAATAAATTAATTGCTGGAAATCGTGCAGAAGATATAGCTCAATTTGAGGCTAGACTCAGAAAATCTCAAGCCTCATTAAGACAAGCAGAATCAGATTTAAAACGCTATCAAGAATTATTTAATGCGGGTGCAATCTCTCGTCAAAATCTCAGTACCTATCAAACAAATAGAGATACTGCTTTAGCGCAGGTTGAAGAAGCAGAAGAAGCTTTAAAGTTGCAAAAAATAGGTTCCCGAAGTGAAGATATAGAGCAAGCACGTGCAAAAGTCAAACAATTACAACAATCCTACTATTTAATGAAATTAGGTGTCAGAAAAGAAGAAATTGACCAAGCACGCGCACAGCTGAACTCTCAACGAGGTTCTTTACAAACAGTTCTTGCTCAAATTAACGATACTATAATTCGCGCTCCTTTTGATGGAGTTGTGACAAAAAAATATGCTGATCCCGGTTCTTTTGTAACTCCGAATACGGCTGCTGGCTCAAGTTATTCTAGTTTATCTTCTTCAATTTTATCTTTAAATGCAAATAATCAAGTAGTAGTAAATGTTTCAGAATCAAATTTAGCAAAAATTCGCATCGGTCAATCATTAAAAATCAAGACTGATGCCTATTCAAACCGAGTTTTTGCAGGAAGAGTATCGCAAATTGCTGCACAAGCAACAGTTGAACAAAATGTTACCAGTTTTGAAGTTAAAGCCGCTATAACTTCCGACAATAAAAATCTGTTGCGATCGGGAATGAATGTTGAGGTTGAATTCGATATAGGTCAAAAAGAAAATGCGTTAGTAGTTCCCACAGTTGCAGTTGTCCGCGAACAAAGGGGAACAGGAGTATATATTTTTGGCCGAGAAAATAAAGCTGTGTTTGTGCCGATAAAAGTTGGTGTTACTGCTAATAATAAAACTGAGGTAATATCTGGTTTAAAAGGTGATGAAAGAGTATTGTTAACACTACCACCACAAAATACAGATAAATCAAAATCAAAAGGTTTATTTTCGCCACCAAAAATAGAAGAAAATTAAGCAAAATCAAAAAAATATATAGGATGAAAATAAATTATCGTAACCGTCATACTTCCGTTTCATCGCTAGAAATATTATCAATGGCAATGACATCACTGTGGAGTAATAAATTACGCACTGGATTAACTATGCTAGGGATGATAATTGGTGTTGCTTCCGTAATTGGTATTACTTCAATTGGTCAAGGAGTACAAAAATCAACCGAAACACAAATTCAAGCTTTAGGTTCGGATGTTTTACAAGTACTAGCGGGCGAATCCAAAAATGGAAATATTAACAAAGGTTTAGGTTCAACTAGTACCTTAACTTGGGAAGATGCAAAAGCTATTGCTAGCGAAGCTCCCTCTGCAAAAGTTGTTTCTGCTTATTTACAAAGCAAATCTCAGTTAGTTTATGAAGGAGAAAATGTCTCGACTACAGTGTATGGTACGGATTTAAACTACCCCGAAGCTAGAAATACTTTTCCAGAAAGTGGTAGATATTTTAATTAAGAAGAATTAGATACTGCTAAACAAGTAGTGGTACTTGCTCCTACGGTAAAGAAAAAATTATTTGGCGAACAAAATAACCCCATTGGGTCAAAAATTCGCATTCAGGGAGAAATATATGAAGTCATAGGAGTTACAGAAGTAAAGGGTTCCCAAGGGCCAATGGATAGGGATGATGCAGTTTTTGTTCCCCTCACAACTATGTCAGCGAGAATTGTTGGTAACAATTCATTACTCGGTATTTTTATAAATGGGATTTATGTTAAATATGGCGATCAAGAACAATTCAGAGCAGCAGAATTTCAAATTATTAATTTACTGCGATCGCGCCACAATATTCAACCTCCAGTAAGCGATGATTTCCGGGTAACAAACCAAGCTGATATTTTAAAAACCTTAACTAGTATAGTTGGATTGTTAACAATTATGGTGAGTGCGATCGCTGCAATTTCTTTAATAGTAGGTGGAATCGGAATTGCTAATATCATGTTAGTTTCAGTAGTAGAAAGAACCAGAGAAATTGGCATTCGTAAAGCAGTTGGCGCGACAAAATTAGCAATTCTTTATCAATTTTTATGCGAGGCTATTGTGATTTCTTGTATAGGCGGTGTAATTGGTATTGGAGGAGGAATTATTATTGCATTTAGTGCGGCGACATCTTTTCAATTTCCTTTTGTTGTTTCTTCTACTTCGGTGATTTTGGGATTTGGTTTATCTGGTGCTGTAGGGTTAATTGCTGGGGTAATTCCGGCACAAAATGCTGCAAATTTAGACCCAATAACAGCTTTACGTAGCGATTAGTTAATCGCTATACCCAGTCTTTTTGCTCTAAGCTCGACTTTATCCATTTTTGACTGTCTTCGGCGTAGTACTCAAAGCCGAGAATGATGCCCTGTTGTGTCAGGGCGGCCGCATCATGTCAATAAGACTAGTCTATTCTCAATAAACTTCAAAATAATGTCATCAGTCCCTGCTTATTGACAAAGATTTTAGCGTAGACGCTCTGCGGCTTGCCATAGGCATCGCTTTAAATCTTGGAAAGTAAATCAAACGAGAAATCCTGATTTTTTCGTTGGTTCTTAATTTTGGTCATAATCGGCAGTACTTTAGATGCGTTTGCCCTGCCTGTTGTGTGCATTGAGCAAAGGTAAAGCGAGGGTAGTCCCAGTTTTTGGGGATTGTGATTGTAGGTTGTATAGATGTGATGGTGATTGGTGAGTATGGGTTAAGGCGATCGCTGTTGATTAGAGAAGTGCGATCGCGCCTTTGTGAGAATTACGCTGCGACTAACTCCGGTTCTTCGTTGAAGGCCGCGTACTCCTGTAACCGTTCCCATTCACTGGCAGTCAACTCGTCAAATGGGAGGTCTAACAATTCTTCACAGTCGGCTACTTCTGCTCATATTTCTTCCTTAACTATTTTTATCATTTTTTTAGTGAAATGGTATGATAACTAGTGAGTGGTCTGTCCCATTAATAAGCTGTTGCGCTTTTAATTTGCATAGTTCAAACCGCTCTTAAGACACGGGGACGTGGTGAATCCAGTAGACTTCTTGCAAAAGTCCTTCTTTGCGTTCTCTTCTCTGCGTCTCTGTCTTGAAAAGTT
>NZ_JCACKM010000289.1:0-4266 GCF_059505385.1 Desmonostoc vinosum | reverse complement strand
ACTTCTTACTATGCTTGAGTCTCAAGCCCTGAAATACCAATTAGATAGCTAGGGGGCAAAACAGCAATTGCGGCAATTAAGCCACGTCAATGCTACTATGATCGCTCAAGTAGAAGATGTGCTGCGGCAAGCAGTATATGGAGCAGTAGAATCTAACCGCTTGGTTGGGCATCAGGATTTTGTGTATAGTGTGGTTTTTAGTCCAGATGGGCAACAAATTGCCACAGGCAGCCGCGACAAAACCATCAAACTTTGGGCGAGGGATGGCAGATTATTACAGACTTTAAATGCCAATGGTTGGGTTTTTGACGTGGTTTTCAGTCCTAATGGTCAATTTTTGGCTGCATCCACTCAAGGAGGAAAAGTGAAACTCTACAGACGGGACGGACGACTGCTTTGGACTTGGAAGCAGCAACCCGATTCACACAGTGAGACTCTCTTATTCAAGCTCACCTTTAGCTCCAATGGTCAGTCAATTGTGGTGGCGAGTGACGATCGCACCATCAAAATCTTGAATCTGAACGGTCGTTTGGTTCGCAGCCTCAAAGGGCATCAGGATGTAGTCTGGGGTGTGGATTTGAGCAAGGATGGACAGACAATTGCTTCTGCTAGCGAAGATCGCACCGTCAAGCTTTGGAGTAGCGATGGACGCTTAATCAAAACGTTAGTAGGGCATCAGGGACGAGTCAATGTGGTGAGTTGGAGCCAGGATGGTCAACTGCTGGCATCTGGAGATATGCAAGGAGTGATGAAACTCTGGCATCGAGATGGTCGCCTGATGCAGACTTTGGCGGCACATACTACTGACATTTTTGGCATTAGCTTTAGTCCAGATGGACAACTGCTCGTTTCTGCAAGTGCCGACCAAACAGTGAAGGTGTGGCGACAGGATGGTACATTGTTATTAACACTCAAACAGGGAGATGCTGCTTGGAGAGTGGCGTTTACCCCGGATGGGAAGCAGCTTGTCTCTTCTGGCTCTAACAATTTAGTCAAACTTTGGCAATTGCACAACCCAATTGTGACCCGGCTTTTGGGACATCAGGCACGGTTGCAGGTGGCGTTTAGCCCTGAAGGTCAGCGCGTTGCCTCGGTCAGTTGGGATCGGACAGTGAAACTGTGGACGCTCTCTGGTCGCTTACTCACCACCTTTCGGGGACATAAAGCGATCGCCAGTGGAGTTGCTTTTCATCCCGATGGTCAACGTCTGGCTTCCAGCGATGGCACTGGCATTATTCACCTCTGGCAAGCCAATGGTAGGCAGTTAAAGACATTTTCGCTCCTTGGGCCAACTGCAACTATCGATCCAAACCAAAACGCGCAGCCATCAGCCGAATGTACCACCGTTGAGTTTAGTCCTGATGGTCAACTATTGGCAGCAGGCAACACAATCCAAAATTTAGCTAGAGTCTGGAAGTTAGACGGGAGCTTAGTTGCTACCTTAACCGGACATCAAAATGGTATCGGCCGCATCCGCTTTAGTCCCGATGGAAAGCAGATTGCCACCAGCAGTTATGATGGCACAATTAAACTCTGGCATCTTGATGGCAGGTTGATTCGCACTTTTACAGGGCATAAAGGGGAAGTGCAAGATTTGGCCTTTAGTCCAGATGGTAAACTCATTGTCTCAGGCAGTCACGATCGCACCGTTAAACTTTGGACAGTGGAGGGAAAACTACTTCGCACCATTAGCGATCATGGTAACAAAGTCTACGCGGTTGCTTTCAGTCCCGATGGCAAAACGATCGCATCCGGGAGCCGCGATCATACTATCAAGCTCTGGAAACCAAACGGCAACTTGTTAGCAACTCTCAAAGCTCATGAAGATGTTGTTGATGGGTTAGCCTTGAGCCAAGATGGACGTTGGCTAGCATCTGGCAGTTGGGATAAGAGTGCGATTATTTGGAACTTGCAACAAGCAATTGATATCAATCGACTAGAACAGATTGGTTGCGATTGGGTGCGAGATTATCTGCGAACCAATCCAGACGCAAAAGACACAAAGTTGTGTCAAACCAATTGAACGCACCCCAACTAATTGCAAGCAATATAGTTGGGGATTCATTCGCTAAGAAACAGTGAGATTTCTTAACGTATCCAGAGTTATCGGCGTTCTCGATGTGTCGTGGGAACTTTTGCCCTCGAACACTCTAGAAAAGTGTTTATCTCCTATGATGATGGCGTACCAATATCTAGCTCTGATAGTTCACACCCAATGCCATCTCCATCTCGGTCAAACACGTGAGGATCTGGTGGCACAACTCTAAATCTGCGGTACGGAATATCAAGACAATCCAAGTCTGCCGAATTAGGCAGAATGCAGAATTCAGGGTAGGAGCGATCGCAGTTGGAGTGTACAAGTCCTGTCGGATTATTTTAAACTCCCCATCCTGGATTTTCACAAGCGATATTGCGAGGAGAAATTTCTTCAAACTTACCTAAGTTGCGATTAGAGCGCCAAGCTTTTTTAATCTGCCTCCAGTATTCACTATCTTGGTATTTAACAATTGCTACTATTTCAGGGTCACGAACTCCTTTTAGCAAGCATGAACCATTATGTCCTATCTGATCTGATTTATTTAGTTTAGACAAATTGAGTACATCTATGACTTGAAAAGTTGGTTTCCCTTGGCTATCTATTGAAACAAGAATTTCAAACCATAACATCTCCTGATTTCCCTTCTTAACATGAGCGATCGCATATTCACGTCCGGCTTGAGGATTACCGACTATCCAGCCGCCTAAATCTTTCAATCCTTTGGGTATATCTCGATAGCGCAACCCGATATAGCTAGGACTATTTTGTTTTGCTCCTGAAACTTCAATCATTCTCGACAAACTAGCTTGAGCTACAGTTGGCAATCCAGAGAACAGCAGCAGGGATGTTGCAATAATGGTAACTTTATTCATCTATGTAAATTAGTTTCTGAGGCTGTATCAAGCGTAACTTGCATCTACTTCCTACCCTGTGATATGGATCAGCCATAGAAAATCTTGTGGTCTTATCCTTCTAATCATAGTAAACTCTGCCCTATATGCATAGCGGTTATTTTAAGTAGTGTCTATGCAAAACTACAAATGCACAAAACCTGATTCCAGTGCTTCATCTGCTCTATCCGTTTCAGCAGCCGCTTTGGGAATGGAATATACTTCGACGACTTGAGGGTGCGATCGCTCCATTGTCTTGTCTCAAAGCGTATCTGCTTCGCCTCCGACACCGACCCATGCCGTAGTTCATGGATGGCAGGCGTGCAATCCAGTGTGGGCATTAGCCGCTCCGTTGGTTGCTGTCTGCCGATTTACCTATACACATCTCTGCGGTGTGCTACTTTAACGACAGTCACTAATAATACTTTGTCTTGAATTTCGTAGATAATTCGGTAGCCACGAAAGCGGACTCGATATAGTGAGTCAGATCCCTCTAGTTTGACTACTCCATCTGGACGTGGCTCAATAGCTAATTCCTCAAGTTTGAGCGCTAGTCGCTGTTGAACTTCGCGTGGTAATTTTTTAATTTGGCGGACTGCTGCCGGTGTTAACTCAACCTGGTAGCTCACAAATCTAATTCCCTTTTCAGGGCAGACAAAGAAGTAGTGCCTTCTATTTGTGCTTCTTCTAGAGCAACACGTGCATCTTCAACATCAGTTTTGTCTTCCTTAGCTTTTAGAAACTGTAAAAAATCTAAAACTTCTATCAATATTTCTTCTGGCACTTCTTCTATTTCTTCGAGAATTTTCTGTTTGGTATTCACGCTAACCTCTTAAAATTGATGTACACGCCTCCATAATTCTAGACTTGTTTAGTAAGCTAAAAAACATCTAAATTACATAATCAAATTAAATAAAACTCTTGTGGGGTGGGCATCTTGCCCGCCCTAATTATGCAAGTTATATATGGAACAGCTTATCCAAAAAGTATACAACAGTTGACAAATACTGTATATAACTACAGAGCCGTGTTTGCTGGACACAGACTGCATACTGAAATAGAAAAACAGGAAGACGAAGAGTGGGAGGAACTTTTTCTCGAAAGCGAAGAATTGGGATTACGCGGTCGGCTTGATGCCCTTCGCACTCATGACGGGCAAACAATTCCATACGAACACAAACGCGGTCGCGCTCACCGAGACGAGAACAAGCAACCCCAAGCCTGGGAGAGCGATCGCCTACAAATCTTTTCCGGCTAATCACTTATCATAAAAATTTCTCCCTTCCCCCTTCGGGTGACGCTCGCAAGCTCGCTAACGCAGTCGCCTGCGGAGGGAAA
>NZ_JCACKM010000288.1:0-4296 GCF_059505385.1 Desmonostoc vinosum | reverse complement strand
AAATTGTAACAATTCGCAAAAAACTCTACAGAGATGATGGTGGTATTATTTTTTTTGCATATAGCAACAATTTTTTCAATCCTTATTTTAACAAAGGTATTGAACCCGGAAATAAAATTTCAAGCTCCCATGAACAAAAGCTCACTTAACTACAAATACTCATTCATTCTCCTATCAGGTGCAATAATAGCTAGCAACGGATTTTTCTGGGAAGTATCTGCTCAAAACATTTCTGCTCCAGAAACTACTGATTCTGTTGCAGTCACCGTCAAAAATCAAGAGTTTCCCCAGTGGGGATATTACACAATACGAAGGGATTTTCGCAAATGTGCTTCTCCCATATGCGGGGGATATTTCATCAAGCAAGTCAACTTGAAAGCTACTCCTTGCGTTGATGGTGTTTTTCGCTCCGAATGCTATGTGTCTGCAATTGATTGGAGTTCCCTTTTAGTATCACCATTAGAACTGGTAAAAATTCTAAATGATGATGGTAGCCGTGTGATTCTCAGAGGTAACATCGTTCCAGTAACATTTCCTGGATTCGGTGAGTTTGGGAATTTGAGAGTAAAAGAAGCCTTCTATGCTGCGACAAATGCCCCAGCAAAAGGTACTTTTGTGGCTATAAAAGACAATGGCATTCGCTGCATCACAACTCCTTGCTTCTCCACAGATAAGTTGGTTTTGAATCAGCCGAAGATTTCTCCAGTTTCGTCAATCGATTTGAGTCAAACGGGTGCAACACAAGAACAACTTGACGCAGCAACAAGCGAAATTTTTGGTCAAGGTTTGATTGCTGTAGGTAAAACTGAGGTAGTAGAAAATGTAGATCCGACCAAGAGAGATACTAAGTTTGTGGCTACACAACTTTATTTGAGAGTAAAACCGAACTAAAGGAACTTTGATTAGTTAGATATAGCAGAAAGCCTGAAGGCAGGGTAAACCCTGCTGAAGCGCCTTCATCCACGGTCTGAAGCACAGAATGCGGTACTACGTAACTATTCTTCCGAGGTTTTCGGCATCCACCTTATAAGGGAAAATTCAATCTTTTAGGTTTATTTTAATTGTTCACAACTGTGAAGGGTGCAAAAGCCCGCGATCGCCAAATCAACCCCAACAACTCACCCCATCCACTCGACCCAATCGGGAGCAATCGCAATCAGTTGACCAAATTTCTCGGCATCAATGTCCTCAAACTTCAGCATCACTCACCAACGCTCATCACTCGTTACTGTACTGAGTAGTTCTTTAACCGCATTCACCCCGTACTCAAAGTGTTCAATTGCCAACTGAGCATGATATTTAACCTGCTGCCACCACGAATCGCCGATAATACCTTTTGAGTGCTGGCTAGGTTATGGGTATGGTTTAGTATAGGCTTAGTTAGAATTATATATGTTGGTAAAACGTTGAATTGTAACAGAATAGCGACCCCAATCAAATACTTATGACAGCCAACAATATTAAACAGCAAATTTTAGAGCATATTGAGACATTACCAGCAGAACAGGTAAAAAGTTTGCTCAAAACATGGTTGACTGTTTCTCAAGGAGATTTAGAAGATTTTGAGCAGTTACTAAGTCATGAATCTACTCAAGCTACAGAAGAAATGTTTGAGTATGGCGAAATAGATACAGGATTAAATTTCCAACCACTGACCCAAGCTCAAATGGTTGAGCAAAGTCGCATAGCCCTGGAAGCCTACCGTAGGACAGGCTCAGGAGTAGCACATGAGCGTGTGCGCTCCTGAGTAAACACTTTAGGAACCGATACTGAATCACAAGTTCGACACTATAATTCTATTGGTATAATTTCCTCCAGCTACAACTCAGGAGAAAACTGATGATTTTAGATGAAATAGGGAGGCAACTGCACAATCGCTCAACACTTGGCGAACAACTCACAAACATAGAACAAGAGCAGTTAGATGCTTGGTATGCCTCTGTAGATGCAATAGAAAGCAAGCTGCTGAGTGAGAATGCTGATTCTCAAATAATCAGCCCAATTTTACCAACTCAGATTGAAGCATCTTTAAAGCAATTAGCATTCGTAACTCAACGCATTCAGCAAATATCTCACGAAAATGATGATTTACGCCAAGAAATTGCTATATTGCGCCAACAATTGGCGGTTCGACGTTCGGCATGACGATAAGAAAAGAAGTACGAGAACAAGTTCAGCAACGAGCAAACTATGCCTGCGAATTTTGTGGGGTGAGAGAAACTGACGTAGGAGGAACTCTAACGGTTGATCACTACCAACCCCAGTCGAGAGGAGGTTCTGACAATTTAGAAAACCTAATTTATGCCTGCGTTTGTTGTAATCAATACAAGCAAGATTACTGGAGTACGGATGAGTCTTTACCAAAATTGTGGAATCCTCGCTCTCTCCAGTACAATAAACATTTTATTGAGTTAGAGGATGGGCAGTTACTAGCTCTGACTACGATAGGAGAATTTACATGCCAACGATTACGACTGAATCGCCCACCATTAATTGCCTATCGCCTTCAACGTCGTCGCCAAACAGAAGAAACTCGTCTACTAGAACGATACCGAGATTTAGTTGTGTTGCTAACTCAATTAAATGCTCAATTAACAATTTTAGTCACAGAACAGCAAGCTCTGTTGAAAGAACAACGAGAGATATTACAAGCTTTACTTCGGAATCAACAAGATAGTTTTTGAACTTATCGAAACTGGAATAACAATATGAATCAATTCAAAATTCAAAATTCAAAATTCAAAATTAAAGACAGCCACGCCACTTGCGGGTGGGGTTTCTACCTACCTTGGGAAACAAGGATTTTTTCGCCCACCAGGGGCGAGGTTTTGAACCTAGCTTTTTTCTATAAAGCGTAAGGATGTACGTAACATCCTATATTACCCCATCCACTGCACCCAATCGGGGGCAATCGCAATCAGTTGACCAAATTTCTCGGCATCAATGTCCTCAAACTTCAACATCACGCCCCAGCGCTCATCGCTCGTCAGGGTACTGAGAAATTCTTTAACTGCATTCACTCCGTACTCGAAGCGTTCAATCGCTAGCCGAGCATAATATTTAACTTTATTCCACCATGAATCACTGAGGTTATCCTGTCCGTCCATACCCCCCCAATTATTATCTCCATTTTCATTATTAGGGGGTGTGGACGGAGCGTTGATGCCATACATCGCCTGCATTCGAGCCGCGTATACTGCATTTTTTTCTTGCTCTGACTGCCGCCTTTTTTGGCTCTGTTCCCGCTGCCGTTGCCGATACTCCAAAACTCTCTGTGCAAACGCAATATCATTAGGGTTGAGCCGATAATACCTAACCCGCTTCCCCGACTCCACAGGTCGCCGCGACTGTGTAGACAAACCCAGTTGCAATAGAAACTGGCTTAAAATCCACATGGGTGACTCATCAAGCGGAATGGTCAGGTTGAGAATGCCTTTGATGTGAGATGCATTGCGTTTGGAGAACTCCGCCAAAACTTGAATCATCTGTTCATTTTCTGTCACCTCTGCCGCAGCCATCAGCTTTCCTAAAATCTCTCGCAATCCCAAGCGATGACGCATAAGCCAGGACGTAGAATGATTACTCCAGTCAGTACAAATGGCAAGGCGCTCGCGCTCCGATTTATCCCTTTCGACAACAACAGCAGGCGGTGAGACAAACTCCCGTCCTTGGTCATCTGCAACCGCCTCTCCTGGTAGAGCCAAGATTGCTTCAAGTGCGACAATCTTCTTTATCAATCTCCCTGAATCGTCTTTCTCGACTAACTCAGGAGTGACGCTCATGCCATAAGTGTCTTGGATGCGAAACTTCTCACACTCCAGCACCTCTTCTGGTTTGAGGTAGTCCTGGTGTTGCCGACTGGTGTAAGTTCTCCTATCAATATCTTTGGCACTGGCCACCTTGCGATAATGCTCCTCATCGATGGCAACACCTGCCGCCTTCATCCACCGCGAAGCCCCCTCGTCAGCACCGTCTCCTACTGGCACAATAGTATTGCCCATTTCTTCTAGGAGCGATCGCAAATCAGCCCGTAAATTATTGATAGACCAATTGCGTTGCGCCTCAATTTGACAGCTGGTATCTAGCGCAAAGTCTTTTTCAGCCCCACGTTTGCCCGTTTCTCTGTCAATGCGAATCAAAAACGCGGTCATCTCGTTCTTCTGGAGAATTTTTTCCTTAATCCTCCGCGCATTGGTTTCGGCATACCCAAAGGGAGGACGCGGTGCAACCCAGACGTGCATCCCCTAGCTATCTAATTGGTATACAAAGCAGATAAGCTGAGGAAAGCACCTAGCA
>NZ_JCACKM010000287.1:0-4303 GCF_059505385.1 Desmonostoc vinosum | reverse complement strand
GCTATGAATGTTGCTATTTAATACTTGTTGCACTACATCAACCGCTAGTCTCTTAGTATATGCTTTATTCTTTTCAACTCTGGCGAGATTAATACTTGCAATCCTGATGAGATATTATTGTTGATGGCTAGTATTGTCAAAAATAAGTTAATCAATTTAAGCTTTGATTCTATTAATCAATTTGTGGTTGGAGAAGATGCAAATTATCAGGGCGAACGCATCTAAAGTACAATAATCCTTTAATAGCAAGGGTTTGAGCATTTCTTAATAGAGGCTATTTTTTCATCAATATCCTTATTTAGCCAGGG
This sequence comes from Desmonostoc vinosum, assembly GCF_059505385.1. Lineage (NCBI taxonomy): Bacteria > Bacillati > Cyanobacteriota > Cyanophyceae > Nostocales > Nostocaceae > Desmonostoc > Desmonostoc vinosum. The sequence continues at coordinate 3,995 of NZ_JCACKM010000287.1, read as the reverse complement.
TTTCAGATTTTGCGTGCGTTTGCCCTGTGCAAATTATTATATGCATTCCTTTGTTCGTGACTGGGTTCTACATCAGTTAACTCAAGATGGGTTGCAATAATGGATTTAATAAGAGGGCGATCGCGCGAACCTATAGGTGTTTTGCTCTAACAGTTGTTATATAATCCTCAAACCCTTATCTATTCGGCTTTTGAACAATGTCCAGGAAAATAGGGGTTCGCGCAAACTCTCAAATTCTTGCTGTGACTAGATTTGAGGTTTTTTTGAAAGAGGAGATATTGACAGGCGATCGCTGAAATTTAACAAAATCTTGTAAAATTTCTCTATAAAGAATCGTCATTCGCACCAACACTAAAGCACAAAAGACGATCGCACTTTAACATCAGATATAACAAGCAAAACAAATATTACCTGATATGCCAACTGCCACACTCAAGAATCAAGTGTCAACCAAAACTGACTCCAAAGCAGTCGCGCATTTTCTCATTGGGACACCAGGAAGTGGTAAATCTACTTTGGCGAAACTCATATCTAGCTTGGGAAATTGCGAAATCATCTCGACTGACGACATCCGCGAAGAATTATATGGTGATGCGACAATTCAAGGGGAATGGCAAAAAATTGAGGCTACCGCTATTCACTGTATTTGTACTGCACTGAGCTTAGGTAAAAGTGTAGTCTATGATGCTACTAATTTTAAGCGTTTTTTTCGCATGGACTTTCTAGTCAAAGTCAACACCCAAGTTGCAGAATGGGGATTAAACCAACCTAACTGGATTGCTTGGTACTTACAAACTCCATTAGAAACTTGCATTGAATGGAATCAACAACGCCAACGCCAAGTTCCCTCAAATATTATTGAGAGTATGTATAAGCTGCTGCAAGATTTTCCGCCAATTACTGGGGAAGGATTCGCCGCAGTCAATAAAATTGATGTTACCACAGCCAAATTTTCCGCATACAAAATTGCTAAACTAATTGCAAGTGTTCCACGTCAAATTGTCAATTTCCAAAATCGTTATGCAAATATCACACCCCATCGTTATAGTCATCTGCTAGATTTTGAGCGTTTGATGTATTTGATATTCTTAATCATTAACTATCCTGGGATTGGGGAATTTCATTTAACTAAACATAAATTATTAGAAGATATTCTTGGTTACGTTCCTAATTTTGCTAATTCTTTAGAAGAAATTACGACTATTATGGCTAAATTGCGGGGTGCAGTTTACGCCAACAAAGATGCTATAGCGGCTGATTTGGAATGGTTGGAAACTCAAGGAATTATCAATGCGACTTTCCCTGTTAACAATGAAAATGCTCAAGAATTTGATAGTGATGAATTGACCCTTCGAGTTCGCTCAGGGTCAACATCTTTAAGTGCTGTACACTCTTACTCAGACAAACAAGTTTTTGAGAGGTTAATCGGTACAATCCGCTTTATTCTCCACTATCCTTTTTTACCTAACGTGGGTGGTAGTTTGAAAACTCTGACTAAATCTCTTGCACAAGCTGGGGTAATTTATAACCCTAATAGCGAAAAAGCTACAATTCGTAAAGATATTGAAAAAGTTTTGAAACCTTATAAAATATTACCTGAATTTCCTATGCGTAGTGGTTATTTTGCTGGTACAAGTATCCTTTCTAAACCGGAATTAATTAAGGTATTTGATATTATTCAATCCCAAGCGAACAGTTTAAATGACCCCCAAGCTTTAGCAATCTACGAAACCTTTAAGCAGCGTTTGTTACAAACACATATTCTTGAAAATACTGAAAATATTTATCCAGTACGAGCGATTGCTAATAGTTCCATTATAGACCCCAAGTATCTTCATAGTAGCGCGTTAAGCAATAATCTTGCCCAATTGGAGACAGCAATTGTAGAAGGAAAACTTTTAGAATTACAACGGTTTGCAGGTGTAGGTAGATACACAGGAGATGAAAAAGATTTTTTCTTAGCGTATCCATTACAAATAGTGTTTTCTAACTTTGCTTGGTACTTGGGTTATGAGTGCGTCAGTGGTGAAACTTCTGGTTTATTGCGGTTTGAACGTCTGGATAGACTGTTTTTAGGTAGACAACAAACGAAGCAACGTAGTCGGGAAGAACAAGAAAAGACGTTACAAAAGTTGCAAAAATTATTTAAAGCTGGTGCAGGTATCCACTTGGGAAATAGCACCACTGACCAAAAATTGTTTCTCAGTACTGATAAACAAAAACGAATGCAAGTCTGCGTGACGGTGGAACTGTGGTTTAGTGATGGGATTTATCCTTTTATTACCGAGGGGACAAAACGGTTTGCACAGATGAAAATGTCGCAGCCAATTCACAAGACTACAACTAATTTACCAGAGTCATTGTTTTGTTTGCAGAAAACTGGCGATCGCAATCTTCCCCATCGTTTTCAAGCCACCTTTCCCAAGTGGACTTTAGACGATTTTGATTTGCGGCGATGGATTGTTGGCTTTGGCGCAGGGGTGAAGGTGGTAACTCCAGATGAGTTGGTGCAGAGGGTGAAGACAATAGGTGAAGGAATTTTCAATAATTACGACAGTTAAACTTCTACGGAAGTTTAATTAATGGAAAATTTGCATCATCATCATCTCAAAAAAAGAGATGGGATATACACATATCTCATCTCTTGTTTGAAAAATCAGAATCATTTAATTACCAGTATTTTGCTCAAGCCAAGTGACTAAATCAGTTACTTGTGTAAAATCCAAAAACTCTTCTCCCAATGCTTCTAATTGTGCTGTAGATAAGACTTGAATGCGCTTCATTATTGTGGAATCAATTTCGCCAAATCGCCGATTTAACATCCGCGTTAAGAAACGCAAAGCCTCTTGCTGTTCACCACGTTGTTCACCACGTTGTTCACCAAGTCTTTTACCCTTCTGCAAAATATACTGATAAATCACCGACTCTTGCATAGTCTCCTCCCGTAAAAATCGCAGAATCAAATCTTGCTCAAACTTTAACCCTGCTAATATTTCTGTATAAGCTGCCGTATTTTGTCTAGTCTCAATATCTGAAATTTTAGCAAGACTTTGAGCAACTTGCGATAATAAAGCAGGTGCAGAATCAGTTCTGGCTAATGGTGCTAATGGTAATAACCCCAAATTATTCAGAAATATAGCTGCATCTTGTTCCCACATTCTTATCACTTGATAGCGATGAGTTGTCGTCTCGCTGACATATTCTGTGGTAAAAGCGATTTCATCAGTTGTTGGTTGCAAGAAAATTACGACTTGTGTAACAGGAAGTTGATATTTCCTTGTCAAGCGGACGTAATAATCTAGCATCCGCAATCCTAGTGGGGTTTTCGATTTGATTGTGGTTTGAAATTCTAGATGTAAGATGCGATTTTCTGTTTGTAAGAATGTTACCGCATCAGCACGAATTGGTTCGATGCTCAATTCGGTTTTTAAGATTTTAATTTGCTGTGGTTCTTGATTTAATAACCACCTAATAAAATCACGGGGATATTTTTCTGCCAGGTTTTTACAGAGATTATCATATTCTGCCATTTACCAATTGAGGATAATGTTTATTAGATATAATCATTAATTATAAGAAAACTTGTGCCGCCAATTCACAAGACTACAACTAATTTAGCAGAGTCATTGTTTTGTTTGCAGAAAATCGGCGATCGCAATCTTCCCCATCGTTTTCAAGCCACCTTTCCCAAGTGGACTTTAGACGATTTTGATTTGCGGCGATGGATTGTTGGCTTTGGCGCAGGGGTGAAGGTGGTAACTCCAGATGAGTTGGTGCAGAGGGTGAAGACGATAGGTGAAGGAATTTTCAATAATTACGACAGTTGAAAATCAATCAAAACAATAGAATTTAAACTTCTTCGGAAGTTGAATTAATGGGAATTTTGCTTCTGTATAATCTCAAAAAAGAGATGAGATATTTGTATATCTCATCTCTTTTTACAATACTTCGGACAAAGTTAAGCAGCAATAACGCCGTAAGCTCGTAGGCTTTGG
>NZ_JCACKM010000286.1:0-4305 GCF_059505385.1 Desmonostoc vinosum | reverse complement strand
CTCTGTCAACCCCTTTTTCCAATTTTATTTGGAACACTTTTCGCAGCCGCTAAAACTGCCCACAGTGCTGGTTTGTAGGCAACAATAGTCTATGCAGTGTGTTGACGAAGGAATGGTTAAGTGTGAATTTTCAATCAGTAATAGCAATATTGCATAAGTTTTGGAGCGATCGCGGTTGTCTCATTGCCCAGCCGTATGACATGGAAAAAGGGGCTGGGACTAAGAATCCTCACACTTTTTTAAGAGCGCTGGGGCCGGAACCTTGGGCTGTGGCTTATGTTGAGCCTTGCCGACGTCCTACAGATGGTCGCTATGGCGAAAATCCCAATCGCTTTCAGCATTATTATCAATATCAGGTTTTGATTAAACCTTCGCCAGATAATATCCAAGAGATTTATCTTGATTCTTTGAGGGCTTTGGGTATTCGTCCTGAAGACCACGATATTCGGTTTGTAGAGGATAACTGGGAAGATGCGACGGTGGGAGCCTGGGGTACTGGTTGGGAAGTATGGTTAGACGGGATGGAAATTACTCAGTTTACTTACTTTCAACAGTGCGGTGGAATTGATTGCCGTCCTGTGTCGATTGAGATTACATACGGCTTAGAGCGATTAGCGATGTATCTTCAGCAGGTGGAAGCAATCACCAAAATCCATTGGACAGACAATCTCACCTATGGTGACGTGCATCTGCAAGGTGAAATTGAACAGTGTACCTATAACTTTGAGGCGTCGAATCCTGAGATGCTGCTGACGTTGTTTAATTTGTATGAGCAAGAGGCTACGCAATTAACTGAGCGAGGATTAGTTTTACCTAGCTTGGATTATGTAATTAAGTGTTCGCATACATTTAATTTGCTGGATGCCAGGGGTGTAATTTCGGTTACGGAGAGAACTCGTTACATTGCTAGGATTCGGCATTTGGCAAGGAAAGTAGCTCACTTATATGTTGAACAAAGGGAACGGTTGGGTTTTCCGCTGCTGAAAAATGCTGAAAGTTCAGAAGTAGAAACCAGTATTAAGTATCAATAATACTTGACTGAGTTCCTCGAACCTTTTAAATAAAAAGTGATGCGTAACTTATTTGGCACATAGTAATGGTGAATTGGAGTGAAGTTCTAGAACCGATCGCAGCTTGGTTTCGTTCTTTTGGGCTACCTGAACCAATTGTGCATTGGGGGCATCCGTTGATGATGGCGATCGTTGTTTTTATTTTGGGTAGCTATGTTGGACTGGCAGGGTGGCGAGGGAAACTAGTTGAAGATAAAGATGCTGCAATTAAAAGTCGCAGTGATCATCGAAAACTAGCACCTTGGTTATTTTTGTTCATGGCAGCTGGCTATACAGGTGGGGTGTTGTCTTTAGTAATGCAACATCAACCAATTTTCGAGAGTCCCCACTTTTGGACTGGTTCACTAGTACTGTTACTGTTATTGATTAACGGTGTAATATCTTTAAGTGGCTTTTTGGGTAATAAAACAGCGTTGCGTGCAGTTCATGCTTATTTGGGCAGCGTTGCGCTTTGTATTATGTTTATTCATGCTGTGTTAGGGTTCCAGCTGGGAATATCTTTATGATGCAGTATATGACTGAACGTGAGAAACACTGCTATATCCTTGCTACAGAAGGATGAAATTACACAAATAAAGCCCGTTCTCACGGGCTTTATTTATATAAACCCGATGAACTATATTTCACCACAACTGCTAATTTTATTCGTCAGGTGCTTTTAAAAAAGTCTTATGATTCAGACAAGTGGTGTGATTATCTGTCTTGGTTACATTTTAGGATTATTGTTTACAGCAGTTCCTTGGGGTGGTGTATGGATTTTGGTTGTGAGTGTAGTAGGAGCAATTTTATTTAGACGACGGTACACAGTTCCAAAACAAATTGCTCAGAAGACAGAAAGCGCTAGTAGTAAAACTAAGAAAATAGCGCCATTAACTTGGCAAATTACTCCTCATCCGAGGGTATGGATAGCAGCTGGTTTAGTGGGGTTGTTGGCAACTGTATATTTTCAATGGCGAGTACCACAACCAGGAATCAAAGATATTAGTCAGTTTGTTGAGTCTGGAAATAACAGTAATCAAGAACAGTTAGTAATTGTTCGTGGCAAAGTAGTAAGTAATCCACGGTTGACTCGTAGCCAGCGAGGGCAATTTTGGCTAGAAGTAAATCAGTTGGATGAAATTAAAAATGAACAGAGTTCAGCAGGTTTGGCAAAAGGTGTGACAGGTAAGTTGTATGTAACTGTACCTTTATTGCAAACCACTGGGTTGCATTCGAGTCAACAAATTGCAGTGACTGGGATTTTATACAAACCCAAAGCTGCGTCAAATCCTGGTGCTTTTAATTTTCAGAAGTTTCTCAAGCAAGAAGGAACATTTGCTGGTTTGATTGGACGACAGGTAAATGTTCTAGATGAGGGAGATAAATGGGGATGGCGGCAAATTAGGGAGCGAATTGTGCGATCGCAAGTTCGTTTTTTAGGTGTTCCAGAAGGCCCACTCGTGAGTGCAATGGTTTTGGGAAGTAAAGCTGTTGATTTACCTTACGATATGCGTGACTTGTTTGTACAGGCGGGTTTGGCTCATGCTTTAGCTGCTTCTGGGTTTCAAACTTCCTTAATTTTAGGTGTGATATTACAGTTAACCAGGGGTACAAAAAAGGGAACACAATTTACCCTTGGATTATTAGCTTTAATTATTTTCTTGAGTTTAACAGGCTTCCAACCAGCAGTACTCAGAGCAGTAATCATGGGCTTTGGGGCATTAATTGGTTTGTTATTAAAACGGAAAGTCAAACAGCTAGGTTCACTGTTGGTAGCAGCAACATTGTTACTGTTATTTAATCCTTTATGGATTTGGGACTTAGGCTTTCAGTTGAGTTTTTTAGCGACGCTAGGATTAATTGTGACAGCCCCTCCAATCGTTCAGCGTTTGGGATGGCTACCACCTGCGATCGCTTCTTTAATTGCTGTTCCTCTGGCTGCTACTATTTGGACTTTACCAATACAAATTTTTGTTTTTGGGGTTGTACCAGCTTACAGTTTATTACTAAATATTATCACTACTCCATTGATTTCTATTGTTAGTATTGGCGGCATTATTAGCGCTTTGCTAGCATTAGTTTGGACAGAAGCAGGAAGCTTTTTGGCTGGGTTATTACATTATCCTGCTGATTGGTTAATTCAACTAGTAGAATTTTTTGGTAAGTTACCAGGAAATTCTGTGGCTGTGGGCAGTATTTCCACTTGGCAATTATTAGCTATTTATATGTTGATTTTTTTGGTATGGCTGATGCGTTGGTGGCAGCGACGATGGTGGTTTGCTGGTTTAATTGCGATTGGTTTAGTACTCATTCCAGTTTGGCATTCTACAAATACTTTATTTAGAATAACTTTGCTGGCAACAGATACAGAACCAATTGTAATTGTTCAAGACCGAGGAAAAGTTACCCTCATCAATAGTGGAGAAGAAGGTACAGGACGCTTCACTATTGTGCCTTTTTTGCAGCAACAAGGTGTAAATCAAATTGATTGGGCGATCGCCAGTGAATTTCCAGGTAATGAAAGTAATGCTTGGTTAGAATTACTCCAACGTTTACCAATTAAAAACTTTTATGATTATTCTGCTAAAACAGAAAATGCAATTGCAGTTCAAACAATTCAACAAGAAATACAAAAGTATCAAGGAGTTTATCAATCTTTAGTGCTTGGTCAAGCTGTTAATACTGGTTCAATAGTAACTAAATTAATTAATGACCAATTGCCGATCCTACAATTACAAGTTCTCGATCAAAATTGGTTATTAGTAGGTAATATGAAGTCGAAAGAGTTGCAACAACTAATCAAAAATGGCAGTTTGCCTAGTCCGCAAGTATTATGGTGTGATGTTCAATCCTTAAAAGATTTAGTTCTTGCCTTGAAACCACAAGTTGCGATCGCTGCTAATGCTAATTTTGATCCCAAAACTCTGTCTGAACTCAGCAAAAGCCAGACACAACTCTTTTTTACTGGGCGCGATGGGGCAATCCAATGGACACCTAATGGACAATTTGAGGCGTTTATTCAAGCAACAGAAAGCAAATCTTCTGTTTTTTGATCATCCGTTGAGAGATTTACAAAAAATATTGTGATGCCTTTGTAAATGCTGCTGCTGCCAGAGATATGAATTATGAAGACAACCTCACCCGCCGCTATGAAATTAAAACTGGTCGTCAAGGACAGCAAGTTAACCAACTGCTAGACAATAGACCTCTTGCATAAATATTTTTTTTGTTGGGCTACGCCCCGCTTCTCTACGAG
>NZ_JCACKM010000285.1:0-4503 GCF_059505385.1 Desmonostoc vinosum | reverse complement strand
GGCAGAGACTTGAGTCTCTGACGGTTCAAGTATTTTTGCAAGAAGTCTATTATTTTCACTGGCAGGTGCAAGATGTGAGTTTTCGATACTATTAGACTGATTTACACCCAACTCTTTATCTAATCCGGCTAATATGCTTTTACATAGATAACAAAAAATTAATTTAGACTTTTCAAACAACCTCTTAGCTTACTTACAGCACATTTCATCTGAATGAAGTACACAAGGGCGGGCAGGATGCCCACCCCACAAGATTTATCATATTAAGATGTGTACTTCATTTACTTGCAAAGTGCTGTAAGCGTGGGCTGAGCGAAGTCGAAGCCCACGCGGGGGAATGGGGAAAAGATTTTTCCTAATCTTGGGGTGAGATTCTATCACCGGTTTTGGGGTCAAACACAAACAACTGACTTAAATCTAATTGTAGAGACAAGCGATCGCCAGGATGTGAACGCACATCTCCACCCACCTGCACATTCAACAACACCAACGAACCAGGTAAACTCACACGCATCAAAGTTTCCCTTCCCAAAGGTTCCACAACCTTAACCTCAACCGACAATTCTCCCAACTCTTCCTCTGCGTGTTCTCCGTCTTGAAAAGTTCTGTTCGTCGGAAGCTGGCGCTCAGACTTTTCGCTGCGCCTCTGTGGTTCGTTAATATAAATATGCTCTGGTCTAATACCCAAATCAAAACTTTGTCCCGTAGGTAAATGCAAACTCTCCCGCATTTGCGGCGTTATTCTTAACAACTGTCCGCTAACATCAAAACCCTCATGCTTATAAATAGCTGGTAAAATATTCATCGGTGGACTGCCCAAAAAAGTTGCTACCATCTGATTAGCTGGGCGTGCATAAATACTTTGAGGCTCACCAATTTGTTGAATCCGTCCTCGATTTAGCACCACAATTTTATCAGCCAGAGTCATTGCTTCAACTTGATCGTGAGTCACATAAACAGTTGTAACACCTAACTCTTGGTGTAACTGTTTCAACTCAGCTCGTGTATCATCCCGTAACTGAGCATCTAAATTAGATAAAGGCTCATCAAGTAAAAATACTTGTGGTTGACGAGCGATCGCCCTTCCTAATGCTACCCGTTGTTGCTGTCCACCAGAAAGCTGTTTCGGCTTACGATCTAGCAAGTGTTCCAAAGAAAGCGATCGCGCCACCGTCACCACCCGCTCTTGAATCACCTTCGAGTCAACCTTCCGCATCTTTAACCCAAAGGCGATATTTTGCGCCACACTCATGTGAGGATAAAGAGCGTAGTTTTGGAATACCATCGCCACATCTCGCTGTCTAGCCGGGACATTATTTACCAATTGTTCGCCAATAAAGAGTTTGCCAGACGTAGCAGTTTCCAAACCAGCGATCGTGCGTAAAATTGTAGACTTACCACAACCCGACGGGCCGACTAAAACCCAAAATTCCCCATCAGGAATTTCAAAAGTAATGTCCTCGATGGCGGTGACATTGTTAAATCTACGCTTGATATCTTCTAGACGAACTTTTGCCATTATTAAGAGTTGATACTTGAGATTTTGAATTTAGGAATGGCTTGGGGAAACTTCCCTAACCTTCTGATTCCAGCAATGCTAAGAACTTTCCCTTGTTAGTTCAGCATCGCGTAGTATCTTGCGTAGCAATCCTCTACCAATGGTTTTACCAGCATGAACAGGAATAGTTAGTGTGCATCCATCCTCATGTTTCATTTGTACATGGTTGCCTTTTTGACGCACTACCTGAAAGCCTATTTCTTCTACAATATTAATAATTGCTTTTCCTGTCAAACTTGGTAGCTTCGGCATTAAATCGCTATTTTTTGAATCCCTACAAATTCTGGTATTATTTCAACATTTTCTGTTTCCAAACAAAGTTCTATTACTTCTTTAATATTTACAATTAACTCATCAATTGTTTCTCCCTGACTATAACAAGCTTTTAGCTGAGGGACTTCTCCTACATAGTAGCCATCTTCATCTCGTTCAATGATGACGTAAAATTCTCGTTTGGCAGCGTTCATCATAATTTATCTTTACCTAGACTCACAATCATTGTTTAGAGCGTTTCCAAAAGGAGAAGCATTACGAATTATTACTAGACCAAGCTGGATGAGACAATAAAGAGGCAATCACCCGCACCCCTCGTAATTGATTAGAAAGGGGTAAATGACCTTTAGGGGCGCTGAGATCCCAAGTAAATTCATGGGGATATCGCGTCCAATTGTTACCGATTTTCCAGCCAATTTTTGGCCAGAAGTTGTCCCAGTTTTTACCCAAACTTAACCAGATTTCTCGCTGCACCGAAAAGCCAAACTTACCTTCAGAGTGGACTAACCATAAGTTGTTAATGGTTTGCAAGTCAACAGCTGGGGTATTTTCCACCTCAGTAAAATACAACCATTTTCTTTGTATAGCCGTTGGCCCTGACAATTCACACATTTTTTGGATGGTTATGCGATCGGCTGCTTCAAAGTCTTGAGCAGCGAGTAACTGTTGCAAGGGATTGTAATTAACCCCGCATTCTGATTTTAGAGTTACAATTCCCTCAGGAAAATAAGCAAGCAGAAATTCTTGGGCTTGGGGTGCATCTGAGTTATAAAGGGCTTGATAGGCCTTGCCATCAATCCAAGTCGCCGGGTGATCACGACGTTTCAATAAAAATTCCATCAACACATCCAGTCCTTCATTACCCTTTGCAGCTAACTGTGGGATGATCTGTTGTTGAATTTGAAGAGACCCAGCGATTAGCGATTGTCGGAGGGAGTCGATGTCATTAGCAGTGCCTGATACAATCATTGGGTCTGTCATGCCATTACTCGTGTTAGCGGTCAGTGAAAAAGCAATCAACTATCGGGTGTTCTCAAAAGCGAATCACTGATAGCGAAATGTAGTTTACTATTTTTGATCGTACAAAATTGCGACAGTTTCACTGAAATTCTATTTCAACAGCGGCGGCATATCGATCAGGAGCGCGTGAAATATGTACGATAAAATTACACCCCCCATTACTGGAGCAAAAATCACCTTTAAGAATGGTGAACCGATTGTCCCAAATAATCCAATTATCCCTTTTATTCGGGGCGATGGAACAGGGATTGATATCTGGCCCGCTACCCAAAAAGTACTGGATGCTGCGGTAGCAAAGGCCTACAAGGGACAACGGCAAATTAGTTGGTTTAAGGTCTATGCCGGCGATGAGGCTTGTGATTTATACGGCACTTATCAGTATTTACCTCAAGACACTTTAACGGCTATTCAAGACTATGGCGTGGCTATTAAAGGGCCTCTCACTACTCCTGTGGGTGGTGGGATTCGCTCTTTAAATGTTGCTTTACGGCAAATTTTTGACCTGTATGCCTGCGTGCGTCCTTGTCGCTATTATGCAGGTACGCCTTCACCTCACAAAAATCCTGAGAAATTGGATGTAATTGTTTATCGGGAAAATACGGAAGATATTTATCTGGGGATTGAATGGCGGCAAGGTAGCGAAATTGGCGATCGCCTCATCTCCATCCTCAACAAAGAGCTGATCCCCGCCACGCCAGAACACGGCAAAAAGCAAATTCCTCTCGATTCTGGCATTGGCATCAAACCTATCAGTAAAAAGGGTTCCCAGCGCTTAGTCCGGCGTGCCATCAAACATGCTCTACAACTCCCTAAAAATAAGCAACAAGTAACTTTGGTGCATAAAGGGAACATCATGAAATACACCGAAGGCGCTTTCCGGGATTGGGGTTATGAATTGGCAACTACTGAGTTTCGTCAAGAAACTGTTACCGAACGGGAATCTTGGATTTTGAGTAATAAAGAGAAAAATCCCCAGATCTCGTTAGAAGACAATGCCCGTCAGATCGATCCAGGATTTGATGCCTTGACAGACGAGAAAAAAGCCCAAATTGTCAAGGAAGTTGAAACAGTTCTTAACTCAATTTGGGAAACCCACGGTAACGGCAAATGGAAAGATAAAATTTTGGTCAACGACCGGATTGCTGACAGTATTTTTCAACAAATCCAAACTAGACCAGATGAGTATTCGATTCTGGCGACAATGAACTTAAACGGTGATTACTTGTCTGATGCAGCGGCGGCAATTGTGGGTGGGTTAGGAATGGGGCCCGGGGCCAACATTGGCGATGCCTGCGCCATCTTTGAAGCTACCCACGGCACCGCACCCAAACACGCTGGTTTAGACAAGATAAATCCTGGTTCAGTGATTTTGTCTGGTGTGATGATGCTGGAGTATTTGGGTTGGCAAGAGGCAGCAGACTTAATCAAGCAAGGATTAGGAGATGCGATCGCCAACAGTCAAGTTACCTACGACTTAGCAAGATTGCTAGAACCACCCGTTGAACCCTTGAAATGTTCTGAATTTGCCGAGGCAATTATTCAGCGTTTCGGGGAGTAGGGACTGGGGACTGGGGACTGGGGACTGGGGACTGGGGAGTAGGGACTGGGGACTGGGGACTGGGGACTGGGGACTGGGGACTGGGGACTGGGGA
>NZ_JCACKM010000284.1:0-4543 GCF_059505385.1 Desmonostoc vinosum | reverse complement strand
TTTCTGGGAATTTTTAATTCCTAAATTTTCTTTAATATCTGCGGAATGTGGGTTAGGAAGTTTAAGTTCAGCAGATTTTGAAAAAAAGTTCAAGAAGCTCAAATGGCTAACGAGGACAATTTGAAAATTGGGGTTGTAGATCAGCGAGCCTGGGCCCGGTAACCTGATAACTCAGTGGTAGCTCACTGATCTCAAAAACGCCAGATACAGGTGTAATTGCCGTATTTGGAGGATAAAACGGATGCCTGATCGCTACACGACTAACTCCCACCCGCCTAAAAAGGCTGATCGTCTCCAAAACTGAGTTATATTTTGTTAATTCAGAAGCAAACAGCACAACCCACCCACATGAATTGGCTCTGTTGAAATCAATCAAAGCTCTAGTTAGTTGATCTTTTGAAGTAGGCTTTTGATTATTATGTGCAATGGGTTTTCCGTTGATATATGCTCGACTATCTGCATCAAGCTGTACAAACAGTATAGGGGTGGGCTTTCCGTTAATATACGCTCGACCAGCCGCATCAATCTTTACAAACAACCTCGAAGACGGTTGCATCGTTGGCGTAGAGGTAGGGCTAACAGATGGTTGGCTGTTCGCGAGTTTGCAATTGACTGACACAAAAAACAGTGTAATTGCAAGAGTAACCGCCTTTCTGAGCCAGACCGCTCCACTCTCGAATAGCATCTTAAGACTCTCCTTATTTTTAGCCTATCTGTTAGATTCAAGCTAATATTCCCACTATTTGTTTAAGCAGTCTAACTATGTTATTATACGGAGATTTTTTGTATAGTATTTTTCTCAGTCCTAATATATCAAGCATTACAATTACCCGAAGAAAGACAAATTCTCCCAATCAATGAATATCAATTGCGTCCTTTGATTCCTCTAGAACCGGAAATACAGCAACAGGCATGGCAGCAGGCAGTACAGCAAGCTGGCGGTAAAGTCCCAAGTGGTAGAATCGTCAAAGACGTTGTGCAACGGATAATGGAGCGAACCAGAGTCCCGAACACCTATGTATTAGCGGACGCAAATCTACTGCCGAATTACGTGATGCAAGGTCAATATCAAGTCCTCTTTCTTGCTGAAAGCGAAAAACAGTTACTTGAACAAATTCAGCAAGTACCTGTAAACGAGTACAAAGCTCAACGTCGTAGATTAGCCTTGTCCGAAGCCCCTCGTCAACAAAAACATTGCCTTCATCATGATCCAGTTAGCGCAATACAAAGTTTAGTTCATCAACATCAAGAAATTCTCTCTGTGCTTGAGTCTCAGGCTCTTTCATCCCAATTAGATAGCTAGGGGTCTTGCTTATTCAAACGCGAACCACTAGTTTGCCATTCGCTTCATTAGCTTCCATTACGCGATGTGCCTCACGGATTTCATCAAACCGAAACACACGCGAAGGCTTGGCTTGATACTGACCGGACGCAACTTTTTGTGCGATCATCTGAAGCGGAACATCAGAGAGTGGAAATCCTGGTGTGCCAAATACAAAGCTGCCGAAAAAGGTCAAATAGACACCACTGGCCATTTGTAGGAGTGGATTGAAGTCAGCAATGGGAGCAAGCCCGCCCAACCAACCCGCCAGGCAGGCGCGACCACCACGGCACAGAATTTGAAGCGAGTCCAGGATCGTGCTATTTCCAACAAGATCCAGCACGGCATCGATTTGCTTTGCTTCGGTGATTCGTTTCGAGAGATCGGGCCTCTCCAACTCGACGCGATACGCACCGAGTTTCTCCAGCTTTTGGAAACGTTCACGATTGCGTGTGGTGGCGATCACCTTTGCGCCTGCATCCACCGCCATATTCAGCGCTGCCAATCCGAGAGAAGAGGTAGCACCACGAATTACCAGCGTCTCACCTTTCGCTATTTCAAGATTGCGAAATAAACAAGTCCAAGCTGTTGCGTAGGACTCCGGAATTGCAGCGAGTTCTTCCCAAGGAAGATTGGACTCGATTTGAGCCACACCAGTCACAAGTGCGCGGGTGTATTCTGCATAGCTGCCGTTGATCGTTCTTCCCAACCCACCCATGAGAGCAGCCACTTTGCTGCCAACAGCAAACTCCGCACCAGGGCAGGAATCCACGACACCAACACACTCAATGCCACTGACCTCGGCCGCCTCCGCCCACTCGCCTCTACGCATATGCATCTCAGCGTGATTAATCCCGAATGCCTTGACCTGAATCACAACGTGTCTTGCCTTTGGTTCAGGCTTAGGTATCTCCTTGACCACCAAACTGTCAAGACCACCAAAATGGTCGATTACGATAGCTCGCATATCAGTCTCCTTTTCTATCTCTCAACCCACGCTACAAAAGCGTTGCTTTCCTAGCGGACAAAATAACTTTAATAGCTCTACTTGATTTGGGCAGGATCAAATTCAGTGACTCGTCCCTGTCGGGCAGCCAAAAATACATCGTAGGTTACACAATAGGCAATGGTGATATCGTTGGCTTTGTTGTAGAGATGGACGACTGTGCCAGCTCCTCCTGCTTGGAGTGCAATCGGTTCGAGATCGCCAAAGAATAGACGGCGAATCGTGTCTCCACTACCTAATTCATCTTTTAACTTTTGTAGTAGAGCGAGCTTCTTCTCAAGGGTTAGGGGGGTTGGATCTGCCGATTTGGCTAGTTGATTCATGGCTACAATTGTTCCGTGATTTTACGGTGATACTCGTTCTGGAAGCCTGCCGAGATATATGGATTTCGGGACAGGTTGTTAACTTTATTACACGGGTTTACTAAACCCTTAATGTGAGCTTGTTTCAGCCTCAAGCATAAATACCAACTCCAGTTGAGAACATTGCCAAAAACAACAATTTTTGTCAATGTTAAGTATCATCTGCTGACATTACTTCCCACCTACGATATAAACCCTTTTTTTTTGGCACGATGACCCTTAGCACTCAAAATTCGGTGTTCAGTCACCAATAATTTGGATGAATTATGTAATAATAGTGTTTCTGTAGCGAAATGTAACTTGAAGTAATTTGCGTTCGCCTCAATAACGGCACACCTTGAGGCGATCGCCAAAGCAGAAGTATTCTCAATCAAAATGCTTCTGGTTAATTGTTCCAGAAGCATTTGGGGTGTGTTTTAACTAGGAGCAACTTCAACAGTTAACAGAACAATTGTACTATAAAAAGGCAACAATCTTGTCTCTACTTTTTGAGCTACTCATTACCAACAAACACAAGAAACTTCAACACGAAGTTAGGAATTAGTTTTATGGAGCAACAGCTTGAGTCGGTAGAAACTTATATTCAAGCGGTTGAAATGTACAATACCGCATTAAGATTTGCTCCCAATGACTTCAAAACGAACAAGCGTTTTGGCATGGCGTTAGAGAAGTTATGCTCACTACAGTTAGAGCAACGGCAGTACCTAAAGGCAACAGAGACTTTAAGCCGCGCGATCGCTGCATATGAAACTGCATTTTCCCAAACTCCTGATGATGTGCTTAATATCAGTTATTTGGGAATGGTCATAGAAAGATTAGCCGAACTGCAATCAAGCAACAAACAATATACAGAAGCATTCAGTACTTATGAGTACTGCCTTAAGACTTACGAAACTGCACTATTACTTAGTCCAAATGACTATTGCAATCATGCACTTAAGGCTGGTGCATTAACATCATTAGCTGATTTGCAATTTCTTCTTTTACAATACACGCAAGCATTAGATAATTACCAGCAAGCTGTTGATTGCTACGATGTCTCATTATCACTCAATCGCTTTAAAGCTAATGAGTTTGACAAAGCCCGGACTTTACAAAAATGGGGTAATTGTCTGAAGAAATTATCAAGAAATCAAGAAGCACTTAAATGTTATCAAACGGCAATGTCAGTATTCCAGCAATTACCGCCAAATGACAAACATGTTCTTTTTCTAATTGAACAGATGCAAAAACTAAATGATGGAACTTAAACAACAAGTTAGAGAAGTCTGTGTTGAGAAGCTTTCTCTACCCACTTGGCATTAACAAAAGCTATTATCAAAACAGAATTCAGGAGTCAGGAGTCAGAATGAGCGTATAAATGGGAGTCCGACTGGCGGATGAATAAACGGCGTTTTTGCACCTTTGCGCTTATCTTCGATGAGCGTGGTCTTCAATTAGTAGTGGGTTTGAATCCCCCACTAAGGTGTTCTGACTTCCTTTTTCAGAATAGCTGAATTCTTCTTCATTAATTACTTCAAATCAATGATAAATAAACTAAATTGAATGACTCGATTTGTACATGACGAATTTGCCAAGGACTATCTCGAAGAACTGTTAAAACCTTATGGAGAAGTAAAATCATCAAAAAAGATATCAGGAGAGATTAAAGAAATTGATGTGTTATTTACTCCATCAGCACAGCAAACCTCTAATTTAGAATTGCTAGGGCTACTGGGAAGATTTGCCGAATCTCCGGCAATATTTGAACCCTTTCGCAATGCTGCTTCTAGTGATGAAATTTGTGATTGTCTCCAAAAATTATAAGGATGGCTAGGCTGAAAACCCTTGAGGATGTGGCACGTCATAGTGCCA
>NZ_JCACKM010000283.1:0-4571 GCF_059505385.1 Desmonostoc vinosum | reverse complement strand
TTCCCCTTAGACTTAGCTTCTGTTGATGCTGCGCCTGTGGCAATCGCTGCTCCTGCTATCAACGGTTAATTCTAACCACCTCAAATAAAATCAAAGGCGCTCTCCTTGTGGGGGGCGTTTTTTAGTGTCCATGCTGACGGGGCGATGGTGTGCCCGGTGATCATAGGCGATCGCGTGCGTGCTTGTTCTGCTTGAGGTAGAGCTAAATCAACTCCAGTTTCATCATCTCGTTCCCAGGAATCGGGCACAGAAGTTGCTTAAGCCTGTCCTCAATGTCCTCCAAGATGACTACGGCCCATTTGATTCCTTTTTCATAACTGAATCTGGCTACAACCCCTTGTTTTTCATGCCTTTTGCTTCCTGGGCAATACACCCGCACTCTTGCACCCTTGGTTATTTCTGGTGTCGTTGGTGCGAGTGCGATCGCCTCTGACGTTGCTTTTGGTATCGCATCTATATATAAGGATTCTTCTAAGACAGTCTTTACCTCCGCCGCCACTAGACTTTCATCGTGGTGATTATCAACTTGGTGGTTTATTGGGGTAAAAGTAGCGAAGCTGTCACCATCTGCCACGCGACGGCTGGAACCTTTACCCAGACTTGATTACATCAAAATTTTTTGACTTTTTACGCTACATCAAGTTCTAAACGCTCGTTCATATCCAACTTAAAAGTTCCATAAGGATTAACATGACCCCAAATCAATGGCGTTAGCCCTCGTAAATCTACGGGTGTCATTCGTTTCATCCATACAGGGTCAGCCAAAACCTTCTGAATCATCAAGGTATTAATATAGACCAAGCACATCTGCAACAAATGTAGGCACAGCACCGATAACTCTTGCTCATCTAAACGGTTAGTCGCAATTTCACTGTTCTTGCCGTAAAAAATAAAACTATTAGCACTATTCCACTGCTCCACCACATTTAACCCTTCATTAATTTCGCGCCGCAGAGCTTCCGAATGCAGGTAACGACACAGAAAAATAGTTTTAACCGCCCTACCCAATTCATTCAATGCCCGTTGTGTCGGATGTTGCAGAGCTTTTGCACTAAACCGTTTTAAAATCGTATCTGCTTCCGCCGTACCTAATCGCAGCGCCGTAGCATATTTAATCATTTGGTCATACTGTTGACGAATCAGTTCCCAATCAATCGCCTTGGTCAGCACGGGTTGTAAATTAGGGTAATTTTGTTTCTGGTCAGTCCAAGGCAAGTAGAGTTTTTTCTCCCCAATCCGCTTGATTCGCGGCATCAAGTCGAACCCCAACAGGCGACAGAACGCATACGCCATCTCGTTTTGCCCGTGGGTATCGACATAGTTTTTCTTCACCTTCATATCCGTACAGTGACGCAGCAGTCCCTCAATCATCGCTGCCACCTCACTACTGGAACAGGTTTTGAGTTGAGAATAAATGCACGCAGACTTTTTCTCGACGTGCCAGTAAATCATCACTCCACGACCACCGTAGCGGATGTGCCATTCAGTCATCAGGTTCTGATCCCAAGAACCAAACTTCTTCGAGTCAGAAGCACAGGAAGTAGTACCCTCTCCCCAAATTGCCGTTTTGCGTGCCGATAAAGTGGCATTTACCACCTGGGCAATAGCATTACGTAGATGTTCGCGGTGGATGTAGTGCTTTTTGACGTAACGCAGGTCAGTTTCTTTATCGCCATCAATACCTGCACAGATACGCTTGAGTCCCGTATTCGACCCCAAACCATATAAGCACAACAACAACCGTCGTTGCAGAATATCTCGCTCTAAGTTAGAACGGACACCAGTATTTTTGAAATGATTGGTAAAGCCAATTCGCAAATCGGCTTCTTTCAAGATATCCAGCAAACTTGTCATAAACCAGCGTTGGTCTATTTCACGTTTTAAGTGCAAAATATTTATGGGTTCGGGTTGAGCTTCAAGAGGCGAAACCTTAATCCAACCGTTATTTTTCTCTTGAATCTTGACTTTTGTATTTTTGGGCATTCCTTTGTCCAACATAGTCAGAGCATCGGTCATTTCCTGTTGGAGCGTAGTAATAAATTTTTCTGCTTCAAGTGGTTGCCCAATTGCTTGATAATAAGTTTCCCGGTGGATGTCAAAGTCTTGAGGTAAATCCTCTTCTGGGTTGCAGTAGCGTTTTGCCCCAACGACCCAGATTTCTTTGGAACGCAACCTGTCCCGCAATGTTTGCAATACACAAATTTCGTAATTTACTCGGTTAATCCGCTCTCTTCCATCACTCTCAATTTCAACAATCAAATCCTTCCAGTCATTTTTGAGGACACCATCAATGAATAACTCTTCTCCTAGCGCATAATAACGTTGATTGCTGTCTTGGTATCGTTTGAGCAACTCCAATGCCTTGATGACTGGACGGTGAATATCGTTGTTTGAGCAGAAATCCAAGGTAGATAAAAGTTGAGGCACCATCCGACGATAATGATGCAAATAACTAGAGCGCATCACGGTATAAACTCGTTGAGAGTAGATATTCCCGTTGGATTTATACTCCTTGACTACTGCTTCTAAAGTTGTTGGGCTAACTACCGGATAAACGACATCTTTGACCAGTTCTTCTGGATGCGCCAAAGTTTCCCTCGCCATCTCATATAACAAGCGGGGTTTGTTATCTACTCGCTTAAACTCTTCAATCAGTTGCGTCTTCACCCGGCGCTCGGCACTGACATAGATGCGATGTATGATTTGTACCAGTAACTCTACCAGACTATCTGTAATTTCTTGGCTGCGGCAAGAGCAAAATGCTGCCACTAGGGTGTAGCGAATTGAAGCCGGGTGACGGCGCAGTTCACGGGGTGTTTCCACAGAAGCTCGCCGACGGTAGTGGGTGATAATTTTAGGTGGAACATTGGCAAACAGTTTGGTAGGGATACCCAGGTCTCTAATGCAGAGGAGTTTTTCAATTTCCTTGAGGATACTTTTAAGACTAGTACGTCCGGGGTCTTGCTTGAGGAAATTAAACACTGACTGTTTAAATTGGTTTTGGTCATCATCCAGACCATTTCTTGTCTTGAGAAGAGTATCCATCTTTCTCAAGGTCTCAAAGGATAACTGTTTAAAGATACCAGTACAAAATTTCTTCTCAGTTGTTTTAACGGCTGACCGAATCAGCCGTTCAATCCCTGGCTGTCTAATTGGTAGACAAAGCAGGTAAGCTGAGGAAAGCACCTAGCAGCAGTAAAAAATTAGTGATAGTAAAGTTGCCTCGCCATCGCCCAGAACGAAAATTCAATAATATCAAACGAATAGTAGTAGAATGTTCGCTCGTCGAGTGCGTGCATTGTGGGGCAGAATTAGCTCTACGCAGACCAAGACACATGCGTAAAACCATTCAAACAATGGATGGTGCAGTGTTTGTGGCAGGTAAGAGTAAAGAATGTACCAATCCCAGTTGCACAAATTTTGGTAAACATTACTACGCTGCTGGCGTGCTAAAATACAGCCTGCCTTACAGTACCTATGGGCTAGATGTGTTGGCATTTATCGGTTGGCAACATGAGCATGAGCATCAACAGTTGGTAGAAATTCAACGCTCATTAAAAGGGCGTGGTGTGTCCATTAACGAGAGTAATGTGGGCAAGTTATATCGGCAATTTCTAGCACTGTTAGGTGGAACGATTGCACATACACAGGAAAAATTAGCTGCTACAGCCGTTGAACATGGTGGTTTAATTTGGGCAATAGATGCCTTACAGCCAGAGGGTCACGGGACTTTGTTATACGTATTATATGAAGTATTAAGTGGTACACCAGTCTGTGCAGTTCAATTGCCACAGGCACAAGTAGAACGGTTAATTGAGTGGCTGCAACCATATAAGGAGTTACCGTACAAAGTGCTAGCAACTTTGTCAGATGGGGAATCAGCAATCATCGCTGCAATGAATTCAAGTTGGCCAAATGCACCACATCAACGTTGTCAGGCACATTTTCTCAGTAATTTGAGTGAAGCAGTGCTGCCATTAGATACAAAACTACGACAGCAATTAAAAGCAGATTTAGATGGATTACCCATATGGAACAAATACGGGGCTAACTTACGGTCAACCTCAAAGAGAGTTTAATGTGCGTTCGGAAAAGACTGTAAAGCTAAGTCAGGTGGTTAAGGGAGAGAAGTCCAAATTCTTCTACACTTACGATTTTGGGGATAGCTGGGAACACGAAATTTTGGTAGAAAAAGAACTACCATCAACTCCTGATACAAACTACCCCGTATGTATCACTGGGAAGCGTGCTTGTCCTCCTGAAGATTGTGGTGGTTCTTGGGGTTATGCAGAGTTATTGGAGATTATTAGTGACCCATCACACCCAGAATATGAAGAGAGGATGGAGTGGGTAGGTGAAAGCTTTAATCCAGATACCTTCGATATCAATGAAGTTAATCAAAGGTTACGAGAATTTCAATAAGTTACCATTATCCTCAACTTTTTTGATGAAATGCTCTCTATACAAGCTTTTCATACGTTACGTGGCGGCTGGTGACAGCTTCGCTACCTTTACCCCTTTTAGGAACACCTCATACTCTATGAGTAGTGCTTCGGCTTCAGATAAGTAAA
>NZ_JCACKM010000282.1:0-4601 GCF_059505385.1 Desmonostoc vinosum | reverse complement strand
TTGTCGGAAAATGCTTGGTAAAGATTCTATTTCCGACGATGCTGGGTTAACTTCGATTTGTCTGTTGACTGTATTTGGAACATCTGAAGTTTCAACCTGAGTTGATGGTAAATCTGATGTTATGGGCTGTTGTTCATCAACTTGTCGGAAAATGCTTGGTAAAGATTCTATTTCCGACGATGCTGGGTTAACTTCGATTTGTCTGTTGACTGTATTTGGAACATCTGAAGTTTCAACCTGAGTTGATGGTAAATCTGATGTTATGGGCTGTTGTTCATCAACTTGCCGGAAAATGCTTGGTAAAGATTCTACTTCCGACGATGCTGAAGTGACTTCGATTTGTCTGTTGACTGTATTTGGAACATCTAAAGTTTCAGCTTGAGTTGATGATAAATCTGATGTTATGGGCTGTTGTTCATCAACTTGTCGGAAAATGCTTGGTAAAGATTCAACTTCCGACGATGCTGAAGTGACTTCGATTTGTCTGTTGACTGTATTTGGAACATCTAAAGTTTCAGCTTGAGTTGATGATAAATCTGGTTCTATTGGCTGTTGTTCATCAACTTGTCGGAAAATGCTTGGTAAAGATTCAACTTCCGACGATGCTGAAGTGACTTCGATTTGTCTGTTGATTGTATTTGGAATATCTGAAGTTTCAGCCTGAGTTGATGGTAAATCTGGTTCTATTGGCTGTTGTTCATCAACTTGTCGGAAAATGCTTGGTAAAGATTCTATTTCCGACGATGCTGGGGTGACTTCGGTTTGTCTATTGACTGTATTTGGAATATCTAAAGTTTCAACCTGAGTTGATGGTAAATCTGGTTCTATTGGCTGTTGTTCATCAACTTGTCGGAAAATGCTTGGTAAAGATTCTATTTCTGATGCTGGATTGAACTCAATTTGAGGTGTGTTATTGATGCGATCGCCATCATTTTTATCACTTATAATATTATCTAAATCTGTTACATTAGGTTGAGAAATGGCTGATTTAACAGATTTTTTTGCTCTCGATTTAGATGGAGACTTTGTTTTAGTTGTTTTCTGAGATTTACTAGAAGTTTCTAATTTAGATTTTTTTTGAATATTTGTCTTTGATGAACTACTTTTACTTGTATTTTTTTTAGAAGTTTTTTGAATATTTTTTACACTATCAGATTTATTATGATCACTAGAATCAAAAGTATTAAATTCAATTGTTTTGAACTCATCCTCATGACCTCCCTCATCAATTAACAGTTTATAGTCTGGGGATAAGGATAAATTCGAGGATGCAACTAATGGCGATTGACCTATGATATTTTTACTCAAACTGCTGTGAGAATGCAGAAAATCAGACTCTCTCTTTAAAAAGAGTCTGCCAGGTTCAGATATAGATGATGTTACTCCAAGTGGGTTGGTTTGGTTCCCAAGTGGAGATGGAATAATTTGCATAATTTTGTACAAGAGATAGCAAATTAATTAGGTGGGAAAAATCCAGAAGGAGTCAGCCGTTTCAAAGGCTGTTTACCTCCTCCAGGAGATTTAGCAATTTTCACACCTTCGTAGGCTAAAGTTAATTCCTCAATGGCGACTGCATTTCCATCTGCTTGCAGTGTAGGCGTTTTCCAAGCAACAGGAAAAGCACCAATCAAAGTCCAACTCATCATGGTCTCACCAGCTTGGTTAAAGATTAGAATATTGACATTATATCGAGGCGTCGCTTTTTTTTCATCAAATGCTGAGTTAATCCAATTCCAAAAACCCGCATGGTCTGTAATTCCACGTTTAAGCGTCACATCAGAAAACTCTGCATGACCTAAATAAATTCTTTGTTGGTCGTTAACCCCACCCTCGTAAAAGACATTTTTCTTAACTTGAATACTTAATCCTGTACATTCAGTAAAAGATGCAGCAATCGAGTTAGCTATCTCTACATAAAAACGATTAGTAGTAACATAATTTAATTCATGTTGAACTGTTTGTTGACTAGGCATTATTACCACCTTTGGTGATTATAGTTACATACTCTTTCTCGCTGCGATCGCATGTCTTGTTGCAAAAGTTCATATACCCGTTCGGTCAGTTGCCTCATCAGCAATGGGTCTTTAAGATATTTACCTGCCACCTTAGCGGCTTCACTCGCATCAGATGTCGCTGAAACCCCAGCGTATCCAGTAGTGCCACCCGTGTCTGATTGGAGCGTGAACAAAGTCTGCTTCTGTTTTGAGTCCATAATTAAAAAATACGTCCTAAAATCAAGGCTAAAGGTACTGCCTCAGAATCAAAATTAGCCAAAGGTCTAATAGTAATTCGTAATTTGTAATGACGCTCGTACCTCGCTCTAAGCGAAGCTATGCCGTTAGCCCTTGACGTCTTTGTATCGGCAAGTTTTGTGTTGGGGTCTGTCTGACAAAGTTGAGGCAGTGTGAGCTTGGGGAGCCACTGCGTTGGACGGGTTTCCCCCATGAACAACTGCCGTCAGTGAGCAGGTTTCCCCCTGGTGACTTGGCGCTAAATCCCCATTACAAAACTTAATTACGAATTACGAATTACGAATTACGAATTATTTAATGAGTTGTGTCATGATTTCAGTAGTAGTACTTTGAAGATGTCTGTGCAAGCAAGAAATTTATCTATTATTACTGCTTAAGCGCTAGGAGAACAATATGAGAGAACGCACGGGAATTCAACGCCAAAAAGCTACTTCTAATTCCTCTTCAATACCTTCACTGCGTCAGCCAACACGCGGCTTTGGTTCAGGCACATCCCAATCTGCACCTCAAGCACACACCGAAGGCCAAATCCAAGCAAAACCTCTCAGCCACGACATTAGCCGTATATCGTTACTTCCACAAACAAAAATCCAAACAAAACTGACAGTTAACCAACCTGGTGATATCTTCGAGCAAGAAGCAGATAATTTTGCTGATAACCTAAACCAAAGCACGTCTATTCAACAAGAACAATTACCAGCAAATTCTAATACTCCTGAAGTACAACGCGAAGAATTGGACGAAGAAGAAATGCAAATGAAACCTTTAGCCAATTCTGATACTCCCGAAGTGCAACGCGAAGAATTGGACGAAGAAGAAATGCAAATGAAACCTTTAGCCAATTCTGATACTCCCGAAGTGCAACGCGAAGAGTTAGACGAAGAAGAAATGCAAATGAAACCTTTAGCCAATTCTGATTTTCCTCAAGTGCAACGCGAAGCGTTAGAAGAGGAAGAAGAAGAAATGCAAATGAAATCGCTAGAAGGTTCCTATGCTTCTCAACCACAACGCGAAGCATTGCCAACTCAAAAACAAACAAGTTCGTCGCTACAACGTTCTGGTGACGGTGGCTTAGTAGCTGGAGAAAATGTTGAAAGTCAAATAAACAGTACTAAAAGTAACGGTAGTCCCTTGCCAACTCCAGTAAGATCTGTTATTGAACCCCAGCTTGGCTACGATCTTAGTGATATTAAAGTCCACACAGATAGCACAGCAGTGCAATTGAACAAAGATTTGCAATCACAAGCTTTTACCCATCAAAACCACATTTACTACGGACAGGGAAAAAGCCCTAGCGATATGAAATTGACGGCCCATGAATTAGTTCATACTCAGCAGCAAAAGCAAGGTATGAAATTAGTCCAGAATGAGCAGTAACCTTAACATAATTCGTAATTCTTAAAAATTACCTACATTCCGCAGGTTTTTATAAGAAAGGCTGGCTGAAAACCCTTGAGGAACAGGCGCATAGCGCAGCGCCGTTTTCCGTACTTCAGGCAAGGGATGAAAGCCGCCAAGAGGCGTTTACGCCTCTGTGGCGCAATATTTTCTAATCATCATCTCTAAATATTCACTAGCGCTGACATTATTTTTTACAGCTAATTCTTGAACAGAATGCCAAGCTGTATCTGTGAGCATAACACCTCTTTTCTTTTTTGATTCATTATACAAAACAGGTATATTTTTTACTCTTTTCTTACCTTTCCCTGTTGACATATCTAGAATATTCACCTATACTAGATATAGTATAAACATCAGCAAGGGGGTAAGTCAAGTTGCTGGTTTTAGAATACAAAATTAAAGCCAAGAAGTTTCAATATTTAGCTATTGAGGAAGCCATCAAAACTACTCAATTCATTAGAAATAAATGTTTGAGATATTGGATGGACGCGCCAAGGGGTGCAAAAATTGATAGGTTTGCGCTTAACAAGTATTCAACAGAACTACGCAACGAATTTAAATTTGTGTCTAACCTGAACTCTATGGCGGTACAATCATCAGCCGAAAGAGCATGGTTGTCCATTAATAGGTTCTATAAAAACTGTCAATCCAAGAAGCCAGGTAAGAAAGGGTTTCCCAGATTTCAACATGACAACCGTTCTGTTGAATACAAGACATCAGGATGGGTGCTGAACCCAATCAAAAGACGCATTACCATTACTGATAAAAAAGGTATTGGTGAATTGAAATTGTTGGGTAAATGGGATATTCAAACCTATCCTGTTAAAGCAATTAAACGCGTCAGATTGGTACGCCGTGCTGATGGCTATTACTGTCAGTTTTGTATTGATGTCGAAGTTTCAAATATTCAACCATCAACAGGTAATGAAATCGGTTTAGATGTTGGGT
>NZ_JCACKM010000281.1:0-4673 GCF_059505385.1 Desmonostoc vinosum | reverse complement strand
CGCTCTAAGCGAAGCTATGCCGCAGGCTTTACGCTACGCTATCGCTACCGCTACGAAGCGCGTAATTAAGTTTTGTAATAGAGATTTCACTCCAACACAAAACTTGCCGATTATAGAACCGGGGGACTTAAACCCACGGAACGTTTTAACTTGCATGTAAATTGCTTTACTTTTTTGATACCATGAGAGATCCGACTCCTTAAAGTATTGATTGACGTATGAGCAAAGGTACCCTGTTTGACAAAGTTTGGGACTTACATACCGTTGGTACACTTCCTTCAGGACTGACGCAATTATTTATCGGGCTACATCTAATTCATGAAGTTACTAGTCCCCAAGCCTTTGCTATGTTACGCGAGAGGGGTCTAAAAGTATTGTTTCCAGAACGGACGATCGCCACAGTAGATCATATTGTGCCTACAGAAAATCAAGCACGCCCGTTTACTGATAACATGGCGGAGGAAATGATCCAGGCGATTGAGCGCAACTGTCAAGAAAATAGCATAAAATTTTACAACATTGGTTCTGGTAGTCAAGGTATAGTCCACGTCATCGCCCCCGAACAAGGACTGACTCAGCCAGGAATGACGATCGCCTGCGGAGATAGCCATACTTCTAGTCATGGGGCATTTGGGGCGATCGCTTTTGGGATTGGTACTAGTCAAGTTAGGGATGTTCTCGCCTCCCAAACCCTCGCCCTTTCTAAATTGAAAGTCCGCAAAATTGAAGTTAACGGCAATCTTAACCCTGGTGTCTACGCCAAAGATGTTATTTTGCATATCATCCGCACCCTTGGTGTTAAAGGCGGTGTGGGCTACGCCTATGAATATGCAGGTACGACCTTTGAACAAATGAACATGGAAGAACGGATGACAGTCTGCAACATGGCGATAGAAGGTGGTGCGCGTTGTGGTTATGTCAACCCCGATCAAGTTACCTACGACTATTTAAAAGGTAGAGATTTTGCTCCCAAAGGCGCAGATTGGGACAAAGCCGTGGCTTGGTGGGAATCAATTCGTAGTAATGCTGATGCTGAGTACGATGATGTAGTAGTATTTGATGCTGCTGAGATTCCACCCACAGTTACCTGGGGAATTACACCTGGTCAAGGTATTGGTATTAACCAATTAGTACCATTACCAGAAGAACTGCCAGAAGAAGACCGCTTCGTTGCAGAAGAGGCTTATCAATACATGGATTTGTATCCTGGTCAACCCATTAAAGGCACGAAAATTGATGTTTGCTTTATTGGTAGTTGTACAAACGGTAGAATCAGCGATTTAAGGGAAGCTGCCAAAATTGCCCAAGGTCGCCACGTTGCTGAGGGCATCAAAGCTTTTGTTGTCCCTGGTTCTGAACGCGTCAAGCAAGAAGCAGAAGCCGAAGGACTCCACAGAATCTTTCAGGAAGCGGGGTTTGAGTGGCGTGAACCGGGATGTTCTATGTGCTTAGCGATGAACCCCGATAAGCTTCAAGGCAGACAGATTAGTGCTTCTTCCTCCAACCGCAACTTTAAAGGTCGGCAAGGTTCATCTTCTGGGCGTACACTGCTGATGAGTCCGGCGATGGTCGTGACTGCTGCAATTAAAGGTGAAGTATCTGATGTGCGTGAGTTGTTGTAGTTACGTTCGTAATTCGTAATGACGCTCGCGGACTCGCTACCGCTGCGCTAACGTAATTCGTAATTCGTAATTAAAACATCTAGAAAGAGCTTTCATTTAAAAGCTTTACAGCAAATAATGAATGACTAACCACTAATAAATAACTTATGGTCAGCGAAGTTAAAACAGTTTCAGGACGCGGTATACCTTTAGTAGGTAATGACATAGATACCGATCGCATTATTCCGGCACGTTATTTAAAAGCTGTCACGTTTGATGGTTTGGGCGAAGGCGTATTTATTGATGACCGCAAAGCATTAAAAGGTGAGCATCCTTTTGATCAACCCCAGTATCAAGGAGCAAAAGTTTTAATAGTTAACCGTAACTTTGGCTGTGGTTCATCGCGGGAACACGCACCCCAAGCGATCGCCAAATGGGGAATTCAAGCCCTCATTGGGGAAAGCTTTGCGGAAATCTTTTTCGGTAACTGCGTCGCTATGGGCATACCTTGTGTGACAGCTGATGCAGCTGTTGTCAAACAACTGCAAGAGTTAGTTACTGCCAATCCCCAAGCAACTGTGACAGTAAATCTAGAGACTTTACAAGTGCAAATTGCTGAATACACCGCTTCGGTTGCCATTGGTGAAGGTTCTAGAAATATGTTCGTTTCTGGTAGTTGGGATGCTTGTGGGCAGTTAGTAGCCAACGCTGACCAAATTCGGGCAACAGCCGCTAAACTGCCCTACGTGAATTGGGGCGAGTTAGCAGCAAGTTAGAAAGGGATTATGGTATCCGCTCGCCTGTTAACAGATATCGATTTCACATCGCGGGTAGTCGAATTATGGCGATTTTACCTACCAGCTCTTAACACCTGTTCAGCCGTCAGTTTTAAATCTGGGAAGGTTAGAGAGACGATGGTTTGATTACCCCGAAACTGCTGAATTTCATACTCCCCATTCACTAGTGTACAGATAGAGAGGATGGGTTGTTTGGGCTTGCCAATGTGTCGAGTACCACCATTACCTGCATAGTCTGCAATCCAATATTCGGGAATGCCTAAAACCGCGTAGTCTTCAACCTTACGGGCGTAATCATTTTGCCAGTTGCTACTAACAACTTCTGCCACAAATTTAATCGAACTGCCTAGCGTTAGGATTGACTGATCAGACCAAAGCAGTTCTTTAGTAAGTTGATCTCGATCAACAACTGCAACATCAGGTCGAAATGCTGTCATACCAATGTTAGAAGGGCGCAACAGTCCCCGCTGAAGGACAAACCAAGGCAAGTCTGTTGTGTTGATCAGGACACAGATCTTTGCGGTAATGAAGGCTGCAACCTCTTCATGCAGTTCTGTTGGTTCCAAGTCAAACACCTCTCCATCAATCAGTTCATAGCGGTTATTGCCACCATAACGGGTGAGAAACTCGTCAAAGCTGAGTGGCTTCTGTTGTATTGTTTGATCGATGGCAATGGTCATAGGTCAACTTAGCCAATCAATGCCTTAAGTCTACCAAATCGACGAACGTGGCGAGAACCAATGCGGACAATCCAAATCTGGGCATTTGGATGACGGGCTTCAAGGCGATCGCAGGCAACGATTTCGCTGTTGATCACCACAATTTTGCCTTCAACTTGAGGCGCACGTCATGGCTTAATCTGGTCTCATGATCACACTTCTTGAGTTTTGAAAACATCTAAAGATGGCTGGTAGTTCAATAGCCAATTTTGAAAGTCATCATAATTTATCTGCGGCTGTTGTTGTTGCCTAGCAGATTTTTCAGTTTCTGTCTCGTAGTAACGCATCTCACCCAAGGCACTGTGAGCTTGAATGACTTTTGTGCGCTCGATGCGACGTTTTTCGTAGTGTGTAAGAGCCGCCTGTAAAGTAGATGCTTGGGATAAGCACGCTTGCAACTCGTAAGCATCTTCAAAAGTGCAATTTGCTCCTTGTCCAGCGGCGGGTGCCATTGGATGAGCGGCATCGCCTAATAAAGTCACTCTGCCTTGACTCCAGTGATTTAAAGGTGGGCGATCGCAAATTGGCCCTTCCCAAATTTGTGCGGCTGGTGTGGCTTCCACTACAGCCCGAAAAGATGAATCCCAGTCAGTTAATTCATGGAGAATGCGAGACTTAACTTCATCAGCACTTGCACAAAGAGAGTAATCTGGCGAAAACTTGCGACTAATCCAACAAGTATATCCGTCGCCCACATTCAGCAGATACATGAACTGTTTATTGCCTTTGATGAAAACTAAATCATAATCATCAAATAATTCATGATGATACTTAATCACAGCACGCCAACACATACTACCTACATAATTGGGCTTGCCATCTCCTATTAAAGTTGCTCTAATGATGGAGTTAACGCCATCAGCACCAATCAGTAAATCTGCATCTATTGTTTCTCTGCCATCAAAATCTACTTTCACACCACTTTCATTTTGCTCAAAACCAATACAGCGATGGTTGAGGTGGATGATATCTGATGGTAATCTAGATGCTAAAACTTGCTGTAAGCGCCACCACCAAATAGTCAATAATGGTTGTCCGTATTTTTTGGTGTGTGTGGCGGAGTTAGTACGAATTGTTTCTCCAGTAAAATTTTTGAGAAGTATGTGGTGAACCTGGCAACCTGAACTTTTGAGAGTCTCGACTATTCCCGGCGCGATCGCTTCTAGGCAGTTTAAGCCATTGGGCACTAGTCCTAAACCAGTACCAGCGGGTTGAAATTCTTGGGCTTTTTCGTACACTTGCACATCAAACCCTTGATTTCGCAGTGCGATCGCTGTAGCCAAGCCACCAGGCCCAGCACCGATAATGGCAACTTTTTCTACTATAAGATCTGTTTTTGGCATGTTCACATCTTTTTGCAGGTGAGAACTATTTACATTGTGTTTATGACTGCTAATATGTAACACTGCCGTTGGAAGCATATCTGATGGTTACTGTAGTCAGAGAACAACCGCCAAGAACCCCAAAGTAAAGAGAAAATTGTCAAGGAAAGGATTGAATACCCCAGTCCCCAATCCCCAATCCCCAATCCCCAATCCCCAGTCCCCAATCCCCAA
>NZ_JCACKM010000280.1:0-4746 GCF_059505385.1 Desmonostoc vinosum | reverse complement strand
ACGAAAAAATAGGTTTTTTCAGACTGAATATGAAAAACCTACCCTTGAAAGCGGGGGGACGCGGGGACGGGGGGACGCGGTGAGACAGCGAGTAAAGGAGGGTTTCCCTCCGCAGGCGATTGCGTTAGCGCAGCGTTAGCGAGCTTGCGAGCGTCACCCGAAGGAGGACAAGGGAGAAATTTTCTTACTCATCTCCCGGTTGGTGAGCGAAGTCGAACCACATCTCTCCCCTGCCTCCCCTGCTCCCGGTTGGTGAGCGTAAAGCCCTGCGGGCATGGCTGCGCTTACCGCGTAGCGTCTCCGACAAAAGAAGTCGAACTACATTCCCTCATGCCTCTAAAACCACCGCGCCTTGCCGTAAAATCTGCCAAGTTTCTCCCGTCCATTTGACAACAGTAGAAGGTACACCGATTGATATTTCATCCTGGCATTCTGTTGTTACCAAAGTCAAAGCTTCAGGGAACTGAGCCGCAATTTCTGCCATTGTTTGTAAAGGTGGTTGACCAGAAAAATTAGCACTAGTGGTAGCAAGAGGACCTGTTTGTGCCAAAATTCGCTGAGCGATCGCACTTTTGGGCACTCTAATACCAATTGTCGTTGGATCGCTGGGATTCATGACTTTGGGGACGCGATCGCTCGCTGGTAATACTAAAGTTAGCGCTCCTGGCCAGTATTTGTGTACTAACTTTTGCCAAATTTTATACTCATCCTCATTACCTTTGACATATAGCCACAAATCCTCAGCCTTAGCCCCCATCAAAATCAGAGGTTTATCCTGACTGCGGTGCTTAGCAACAAAAATTAACTCTGCCTTTTCTGGCACGACAGCAAGCGCAGGAACAGTATCTGTAGGAAAGCTCACCAAAGCACCAGCGCGTGCGCCAGTGATCAGATTCGCAAAAGAAACTTGTGTCATATTCATCTAGTTACTGGAAATTGGGAATTAGGAATGGGGAATGGGGAATTACGCCTAATGTGAATTATCAAAATCAACGAGATAAGCTAAAAAACATCTAAATTACATAATCAAATTAAATAAAACTCTTGTGGGGTGGGCATCTTGCCCGCCCTAATTATGCAAGTTATATGTGGAACAGCTTATCAATAATCTCGCGTTGTGTAGAGACGCGCCATGGCGCGTCTCTACAACGATAAATATAGGGTTTCAGTCTCTAATTCACATTAAACGTGAATTGGGAATTGATTATTCTCTGTGTCCCCGTGTCCCCGCGTCCCCGCGTCTCGGTGTCCCCGCGTCCCCTCATCTCCCTCATCCCCAGTTCCCAGTCCCTTTTACATAAGCCAAAGCAAAACGCTCAATTCCAGCTAAATCAAGATGAATTTGAATATTACAATAACTACCTTGATTTTGCAAAAGTTCTCTAACTGCATCCGCTTGTCCTGCCATCATCTCAATTAGCCACACACCGCCAGGTCGCAAATACTGAGGAGAAGTTTCTACTAAATGGCGGATACAATCTAAACCATCAGTACCACCATTGAGGGCTAAATGTGGTTCATGATTAACTACTTCTGGTTGCAAGCTAGATAGGGTACTGGTGGGGATATAAGGCGGGTTCGACACCATACCACTGAAGTGACCTTTGAGAAACGCCAGCGGTTCCCACCAGTAACCTTGGTAAAATTGGATACGTTCATCAAAACCTAAATTTTCAGCATTTGCTTGAGCGATCGCCAAAGCCTCAAGACTATAATCTACAGCGTGAACTGTAGCTTGTGGGAAGACATCTGCTAATCCCAAAGCGATCGCCCCGCTACCTGTGCCCAGATCTACCCAATGCCCTGAGTGTAAATCCTGAGCGATCGCACTTTTCGCAGCAGCACTAACAGCTAAATCAATTAGGCATTCTGTCTCTGGTCTAGGGATCAAAACCGCACTTGACACCGCGATTTTAAACTGTCGCCAAGGTGTCACACCTGCAATATATTGCACTGGTAAGCGATCATTTAATCGCCTTTGCCACAATTGCTCTAACTCATCAACAGACAGCTGCATTTGAATTTGAGACCAGCTTTTGAAAGACTCCAAACGTAGTGCCAAGCGATCTAAGCCAGCCATTTCTTGTAACAGCCAGTCTACCTCCTCTGGTGGAACATCAGTGGCGATCGCAGTTTGAATTGCTTTGCGACGCCACTGCCAAAGTTGTAAACCAGAAACCACTCTTGGTGATTGTTCAACCATGCTTAACGTGGTTTTGGCTTTGCAGGCTGTGAATTGTTCGTTCTATTAGGAGTAGCCGGAGTAGTAGCCGGAGTATTAGTATTAGTTCTAGGCAGTGTCTTAATATACTCTCTCGACTCTGGAGATGGCACTAAAATAACTTGGTTAAGCCATGCATCATTTTTGTCTTGTAAAGTTTTAATCACCCCATCAACATCGATTACTTGAATATCAGCTTTAGGATGTTTTGGCTTCACTTGGTTTAATAAACCAAGTGCATCTTGCTTGCTTAAAAATAGCGGCAGAATTTGCTGATTATCAGATGTTAGTTTGATTGGTACATATCCTTGATCGGGTGAAAATCTCACAGCAAAAACCGGTACACTCTTAAACTGCTCTACTTTTTGACCACTTTGGCGCAGCAAATCCAACGCCCCTTGAATCTCTTGTTCTACAGGTTTAAAAGCAAACAAAAGACGGTTTGGTTGGTTTTTAGTTTGTTGTAATTGCTGATAAATTACTCCCAGAGGTACTGCTGTTACCTGCAAGTTTTTAATCATTTCTTGCATTTTTGGGTCTTGATTTTTTGTATTTCGCAGCTCGTTGACAAAAGCTTGAGCCTCCTGACGACTCATATAAACACCTGTCACCGAACCCCCAGCTTTTTGTCCATTTTGACCTTGAGGCAGAGTCCGACTGAGCGGTAAACCTTTTTCGTTAGTAATCAAGTACACAGGTACTGAGTCTAACTTCTCTTTTATTTGTTGTTCTGATAATGCCAGCACTGACATGTTTCCCCCAAACAACGTCCCTAGAAAAGTGCTGCCTACTAAGCCTAATGTTGCGCCCCAGCGAACCAGTGATTTCATAACTACTCCTCGTATCAATAGTTTAATTTAGTCAAACAAGTGGTTGGATTTGCACTAGTATCAACTAGCTTTAGTTATATAGCAATCCATTTGAGTTGTAAAAAACTCATTCATTGTAGCTGTTGACTGATAACTGTCAGAGGTCAATACTTTGCAATTCTTGAGGATTGCTGTAGTGCTGCTTTCGTGAATTAAAGATCCTAGCTAAAGCTGTATTTGTCTCACTTTCGCCTTGCTATTCACTGCGAAATGCTGTAGATGCCTATTATATATCGTTTTCAAACGATAAAAAACTTCTGCAATGTTGGAACTGATGAGTGCCATTTTATTGTATTTCTCACGATATGGGTGACGTTATTACTTAATTATTCGTTCCATCTGCTGTTGGTTTAATATTTGCTCAAATCTATACAGAACATAGTTTTATTAGTAACTTGCTACTTGGCATGAAATTTGCCTGTTAGCCTTCAGAAGACAGCTTAGTTGTAGAATAACCAAGTTAGTATTTTTGGCAAAAAACACAATTTAGATGCACATTTTACCAAGAAAACCCTTAGTCATTCCTAAATTGCAGCGTAGTATGTTTTGACTTTTTGATTTTATATATCAAAAAACCCCAGATTTACTAATACATCTAGGTTGATAATTTTGCCATAAAAAATCGGGATGACAGGATTTGAACCTGCGGCATCCTGCTCCCAAAGCAGGCGCGCTACCAAGCTGCGCTACATCCCGGACATTACACTAAGGTGATTATATCAGATAAAGCTGCTCATAGCCAGAAAATTTTACCTTCAAGAATTAGTTTTACCAAATTCGGCGAAATGCCCCAGCCTCGGCGAAGCAGGCTGGGGATGGATAGCCGGACGATAACGATTCTGCCTTTGACCGCTATCAACCGCCAGGTTGATTAGGGAGTGGGGCGGATGAGGAATCGTCAGTCTTTGAATTTGGTAGCCTATCGATCCAATCCTCAATAAGCTGAGTGATGGTTTTTTCTTTGTCTCCAGCATAAGCTTTGAGTCTGGCTAAACGTTTCTCGGATATCCTTAAATTTAGTCTTCCAGTTTTCATAATATACGCACAATGTATGTCTATTATGATATAATAAAATTGGTCGATGACCCTCCCGACTGTATGGAACAGACAGGCTAACTTCAAAGTAGTCAGACTTGCCGCAGACACATAACTAGATCGGGAAAAACGTAAGTCCTGCTGGTCGGCTACTGCCGTAATTCCAAGACAAGCGTACCGTAGACAAATAAATCGCCTATGGAAGATGAGCGACTGCCTGTGGACGCTGTGTAAGACCAAATTAGACACGGGTTTAATGAGGCAACGGCGAATGAGACGGGAAGCTCCAAAGACGAATAAGACCGTCCTTGTATAGTTGATTTTGGAAGCCCCAACTTCAGCGAAGCAAGTTGGGGTACTTCACTACATTCTCAAAAGATAAAGAACAAGGGTGTAGTCCTACTCCTTTGCTTAAGCAAGCTACGCGTAGCGTCTCGCAGTAAAATGTGAGTCGCTTAGTCTCTCCTATTCCCTATTCCCTCTCATTAACCAGTTCCGTAGGTTTAAGTCTCCCGGGTCTATAACCGACAAGTTTTGTGTCGGGGTATTTAACCCCAACACAAAACTTAATTACGTTAGCGCAGCGTAAAGCCTGCGGCATAGCTTCGCTTAGAGCGAGTC
>NZ_JCACKM010000279.1:0-4802 GCF_059505385.1 Desmonostoc vinosum | reverse complement strand
GTCCCCCTTCGGGTGACGCTCGCAAGCTCGCTCTAAGCGAAGCTATGCCGCAGGCTTTACGCTGCGCTAACGCAGTCGCCTGCGGAGGGAAACCCTCCTTTACTCGCTGTCTCACCGTGTAAGCGCGTCTTTGCGTCAACCAAAACGCGAAATCTAAAAAACCTACCCATAAGAGCCAGGAGTGGGTGGCTCCTGACCCTGTTCCCTTTCATGGAACAGTTCATTAGTCTTGACCTTAAATTTTATAAAGGTAATATTATATGCAATAATCGCTGGCTAGGAATATAAAAAATGTTATTTTTATCTCGTGAAGCTATTACTACACCTTTTGTAATCGGTTTATGCATATTAGGAGTCGGCTTTATGCAATTTCCCCGACTGCAAAATCTCATCAGTAGTAAACAAGCTACCTCTTTAGCAACTCTAGAAAAAGAAATTAAGTTAGAAAATCTGCGTTTGAATTTTCTCAAAATTATGCCCAGTTTTGGCTATAATAATTTAATTGCAGATTGGGCATATCTCAATTTTCTCCAATACTTCGGTGATGATGAAGTTCGTGACAAAACAGGTTACAGCCTAAGTCCAGAATATTTTGAGGTAATTCTCAAACAAGACCCGCGATTTTTAGCAGCTTATCTGAGCCTTTCTACTAGCACCTCTTTATATGCTGCCATGCCCGAAAGAGCTATAGGATTGATGGAGAAGGGTTTAAAATCCCTATCTCCATTGGTTCCGAAAAAGTCTTATTATGTATGGCGTTACAAAGGAATTGACGAATTATTATTTTTAGGAAATGCTCAAGCAGCTCAGCAATCTTTCACAATGGCAGCAAACTGGGCTAGCGGCTACTCAGATGATGAGAGTAAGTTTGTCATGAATATTTCTCAGAAAACCGCTGAATTTTTAAGCAAAAATCCTAATAGCAAATATGCACAAATAGCCACTTGGGCCATGGTTTTAGGTAATAAAGTTGATGATCAAACGCGTCAAAGAGCAATTAGCGCTATTGAGGCATTAGGAGGAAAAGTTATTTCAACTCCTGAAGGCACACAAACAATTAGATTTCCTCCTAAAGATTGAGTTATTAATCAATGACAAATGACATTTTTTGGTATAGTGGTCATCTAATTAAATCTCAAACTCTGGAATTAAATATTAACGATCCAGGCTTGCTTTATGGTGCAACTGTTTTTACAACGCTGCGGGTTTATAATAACTCGCTCGATAGTAGTTTAACCAACTGGCCGGCACATTGCGATCGCCTATTTTCTTCACTAAAATTTTTTGATTGGCAACAACCGGACTGGAACCGAGTACGTCAAGGTGCAGAAACGATCTCACTACACTTTCCTGTTCTCAGAATCACGCTCTTTGCTGATGGCCGGGAATGGATAATTGGCAGGTTCTTACCAGAGGATTTGCCACAGAAACAAAGACATGGCGTGACTTGCACTATCGCCCAGTCAGAATTGTATCGCCCTCTCCCCACTCATAAAACCGGAAACTACTTAAGTGCATGGCTGGCAAAAAATAGCGCCCACAACTTAGATGCTCAAGAAGCGATTTTAGTGAATAATGCCGGAAATTGGCTAGAAACAAGTACAGGTAATCTTTGGGGATGGCGTGATGGTAGTTGGTGGACACCGCCATTGCTTGAGGGAATTTTACCAGGAATCGCGCGATCGCAAATCATCAACTGGCTGCAACTCAAGCAACAATCAGTACAAGAAGAACCTTGGACAATAGGGTTAGTCAACAGTTTAGAAGCGATCGCCTACACTAATAGTGTGGTAGAAATTATCCCCATCCATACCGTCAAGCAGCCCACAGGCTCGCTACAATATAATCCCTACCATCCTAATTTTCAGCAAATCAGGGCACTATTCTTAACATGACAGCCGCGCCGTTCTGTTATACCTTAAGATAAGTTAACATAATTTTCATAATGCCCTCTTTTTCAAAGACGCTACGCGATGGCGCAAAACGCCCGCTAGAAAGTTAAAGCAAAAAAAGACAGGAGGATAAACCTCGGTGAATAAAAGATGGAGAAATGCGGGGCTGTATGCGCTGCTTTTTATAGTTGTGATTGCACTAGGAACAGCATTTTTTGACAAACAACCCCAAAGTAGAGAAACATGGCGCTACAGCCAGTTTCTACAAGAAGTTGAGAAAGGCAGAGTCGAAAAGGTTAGTCTTAGTGCAGACCGCTCTACAGCACTGGTAACACCCAAATATGACCCCAACAAAAAGTTGGTGACTTTGGTTAACGATCCAGGACTAATAAATCTTCTGACCACAAAAAGTGTTGATATTTCTGTTTTGCCACAAACAGATGAAGGATTCTGGTTTAAGGCACTAAGCAGCTTATTTTTCCCAGTATTGCTTTTGGTTGGCTTATTTTTCTTGCTACGCCGCGCTCAAAACGGCCCAGGTAGCCAAGCTATGAACTTTGGTAAATCTAAAGCCAGAGTTCAAATGGAGCCGCAAACTCAAGTAACATTTGGCGATGTTGCAGGTATTGACCAAGCCAAGTTAGAACTAAACGAAGTCGTAGACTTTCTCAAAAACGCCGATCGCTTTACCGCAGTTGGTGCAAAAATTCCTAAAGGTGTACTGCTAGTTGGCCCTCCTGGTACAGGTAAAACCCTGTTGGCTCGTGCTGTAGCCGGTGAAGCAGGTGTACCTTTCTTCTCCATTTCTGGTTCCGAATTTGTGGAAATGTTCGTTGGTGTGGGTGCATCCCGCGTCCGCGATTTGTTTGAACAAGCTAAATCCAATGCTCCCTGTATAGTATTCATCGATGAAATTGACGCGGTTGGCCGTCAACGGGGTGCAGGTTTAGGTGGTGGGAACGACGAACGCGAACAAACCCTCAACCAGTTGCTCACAGAAATGGATGGTTTTGAAGGCAATACTGGTATTATCATCATTGCTGCCACTAACCGTCCCGATGTCTTAGATGCTGCATTGTTGCGTCCTGGTCGCTTCGACCGTCAAGTTGTTGTAGACCGTCCCGACTATTCAGGGCGTAGCGAAATCCTCAAGGTACATGCCCGTGGTAAGACCTTGGCGAAAGATGTTGATTTGGATAAAATCGCCCGTCGTACCCCTGGTTTTACAGGTGCTGATTTATCCAACCTGTTGAATGAAGCCGCAATTCTGGCTGCACGCCGGAATTTGACTGAAATTTCAATGGATGAAATCAATGATGCTATTGACCGCGTATTAGCCGGCCCAGAGAAGAAAGACAGGGTAATGAGCGAAAAGCGCAAAACCTTGGTAGCCTATCACGAAGCTGGTCACGCCTTAGTTGGTGCTTTAATGCCCGACTACGACCCTGTACAAAAAATCAGCATCATCCCCCGTGGACGTGCAGGTGGTTTAACTTGGTTTACCCCCAGCGAAGACCGTATGGACACTGGTTTGTACAGCCGTGCCTATTTAGAGAATCAGATGGCCGTAGCTTTGGGTGGTCGCCTCGCCGAAGAACTCATATTTGGTGAAGAAGAAGTTACTACCGGTGCTTCCAATGACCTGCAACAAGTAGCGCGAGTTGCCCGCCAGATGATTACCAGATTTGGCATGAGTGATAAACTCGGCCCCGTCGCCCTCGGTCGTCAACAAGGCAACATGTTCCTGGGTCGCGATATCATGTCAGAGCGCGATTTCTCAGAAGAAACCGCAGCTGCGATTGATGAAGAAGTTCGCAAACTTGTAGATATAGCCTACCAACGCGCTAAAGATGTGTTGATAAGTAACCGTCATATTCTCGATCAGCTAGCACAGATGCTTGTTGATAAAGAAACGGTAGACGCCGAAGAATTGCAAGAAATTCTAGCAAATAACGACGTAAAAACCGCAGCGTTTGTATAACTGAATTTTGGTTTAAATTCCAAATTTCAATGGGGGTAATTCTAGAAATTCTGGAATTACCCTTTTTTAT
This sequence comes from Desmonostoc vinosum, assembly GCF_059505385.1. NCBI lineage: Bacteria > Bacillati > Cyanobacteriota > Cyanophyceae > Nostocales > Nostocaceae > Desmonostoc > Desmonostoc vinosum. The sequence continues at coordinate 859 of NZ_JCACKM010000279.1, read as the reverse complement.
CTTTTATCGGAGATAAAATACGATTAATATCAAGTTCGGATAATCACTTATCATAAAAATTTCTCCGCGTCCCCGCGTCTCCCTATCTCCGCGTCAGCCCAATCATAAGTCTTTAAACGGACATGATATAAGCTAGTCTTCTAAGCATTAACCGAATCATTGCTATCTGTTGTGGGTTTGCAGACTAAATGAAATTTGTGCGAACTTCAGCAAGAGAGTATTTATATGTATTTTTCATGAAAAAGCTTGATGGCTCTCAGTGCCCATTGAGGTAATTGCTCTACAAACTGCTGATCAAGGGGCAAGTGTCCCATCAAAAGCCGAAAATAAATAGGCCCGTAAAGAATGTCGATCGCGATTTCTAGATCAAGACTCGGATCAAACTCGCCACTCTCAATGCCCTGCACAATAATAGTTTTAACCGCAGCACGGCGAGATAAATAAAGCGATCACGGTAACTGGCTAGAGCTTGTGGATCAGCCTGCCCCTCTGCAATAATTTGCGACGCGATTCGACCATACTCTCCTGAAAACGCTTCAATCAAAGAAGCCATTTGCGCTCTTATGGCTTTTTAATAATAAGTAATTACCCGAACTTGATATAAAACATTAAAATAAGTCTTAAATTATGTCCTAAAAATCTAATAATATTTGATATTTATATATATAATCTGATTAAAAAGTGATGCAAAAGAATTGTAGGTTGGGTTTCACTGCGTTCAACCTAACACCAATATCCATGTTGGTTTACCCTGCGGGAAACTGCCCGGAGAGCGTTTACGTTCCTCAACCCAACCTACGCCTATTAAATCTAATGCACCAAATTAGCTCAAACAGTCCACTAGAATGCAAAATTGATG
>NZ_JCACKM010000278.1:0-4805 GCF_059505385.1 Desmonostoc vinosum | reverse complement strand
CCAGTCCCCAGTCCCCAGTCCCCAGTCCCCAGTCCCCAGTCCCCAGTCCCCAGTAAAGGAGATTGAATTTGCCACCTGTTCGCGTTCGTCAGCATGTTAACCCACTTGCCCAAAAGTATCAAACCCCAGCGAGTCCCCTTGACTGGGAAAAGGTGTATGCAAAGCTAAATCAACCGCTACATTTAGATATTGGTTGCGCTAGGGGAAAGTTTTTATTAGATATGGCGAAGGTAGAACCCGACTGGAATTTTTTAGGGTTGGAAATTCGAGAACCACTGGTAGTAGAAGCGAATAAGTTAGGTTCTGAGTTGGGTTTAACAAACTTACATTATCTATTTTGCAATGCAAATAACTCATTGCGACCGCTTTTATCTTCCTTCCCCATAGGAACTTTGCAGCGAGTTAGCATTCAATTTCCCGATCCTTGGTTTAAAACTCGCCACGCTAAACGTCGTGTAGTGCAACCAGAATTAGTGGCGACGTTAGCAAAATATCTGATGGTTGGAGGAGTGGTGTTTCTGCAATCGGATATGGAATTTATCGCTGTGGAAATGCGCGATCGCTTTGCTGAACACCCAGCGTTTGAGATTGGTGCTGTAGAATGGCTCACAGAAAACCCGCTATCGATTCCTACAGAACGGGAAATATTTACCCAAAATAAGGGTGAACCTGTTTATCGCACCTTGTTTATTAGGCGGTAAATGGGGAGTAGGGAGTAGGGGGAAGAGATATTTCCATGTTTGGTATGGAATTTTCTTGTGCAATAAATATTTCAGTTCTTGAATTTAAATAATATTTCTGTTTAGTAAAATTTTCAGCTATGGTGGGGATTTGGCGTGGGAGAAGAGACGCGATCGCTCAATAAGATTTGTATGACATAAATGTTTCACTTAATAGCTCAAATTGCCTCAAGCATTTAATTTAAATTGATATATAAGCTTGCATACTGAGTCATAGAGATGAATTAAATTTATAGTTCTTTAGTGACATAAAAACTATATTTTTGTCTAGTTTAGAGTTGCAAAAATCAACAAAATTAATTTTATCTGATTTAAAATCTCAAATAACATCGTAGTTTTTCGCCTAAGTCTACTCGCAAATTAGCATAATTTTAAATTAATCTTCTGATTTTAGATTTACTCAATGATGCTGTCGTTCTAAGCATTATTGCATCTATGTAGAAGAGATTTTGTTAGTTTTGTTAGCGCTCAGGCTTACTTAATTAAATTCAGGAGATCAAGTATGTCATTAGAAAATGTAAGAGCTTTTTACGAACGGTTAGTAAATGATGAAGCTTTTCGCACTCAAGTTCAAAGTGTTACAAACCCCCATGAAGGTAGCCAAATTGTTAAAGAAGCTGGCTACGATTTCACTCAAGAAGAATTTGAGGAATATACGACTCAAATATTAGAATCAAATGCTGGAGAGGGTGAACTCAGAGATGTCGATGAAGCAGAGCTAGAAACTGTTGTTGGTGGAGCAACAGCAGCTTTAGCAGGAATATTTCCTAGATTGATCTTGATTTATGGAGCGCCGAGTGGTCTCTGGAAATTCTTGTTGTAATACTGAGAATTCTCAGTTTATAGAAACAATTGCTATCTAGTAAGGCAATTTAACAAGGAGAAAATTTATGTCACTAGAAAATGTCCAAGCCTTTTATGCAAGGCTGGCAAACGATGAAGCTTTCCGCACTCAAATGCAGGAAGTTACAACTAAAGAAGAATGCAGCCAAGTTGTAAAAAGCGCCGGCTACGACTTTACTCAAGCAGAGTTTGAACAATATACAACTCAAGTATTAGAGTCAATCTCTGGTGAAGGTGAACTCAAGGACTTGGATGAAAAAGAACTAGAAGCTGTTTTTGGTGGGGCTTCGTCAATTCTAGGACGGCCAGATATCCGACCGTTATACGGAGTTGTTATTTGGCCACCCATCAAATGGCCACCAATTGGCCCTCAACCTCTTTATGGAATTGTGCAGCCGATGTATGGAATCGTCAGAAGTGACGATTTAGCATAAATTCACTAAACAGGCTTGATATTTAGAAAAACATCAGCAACATCCGTTGTAATGAGGACGGATGACCATACATCCGTCCTTCTCTCAAAAGATTATATAGAGGGTATTTATAATGACTTATCGCCGAATTAGTTATGCAGTTTGGGAAATCACACTCAAGTGTAATCTAGCTTGTCAGCATTGCGGTTCTCGTGCAGGGCATACAAGAGCCAAAGAACTCTCTACAGCCGAAGCGCTAGATTTAGTCAAACAAATGGCAGACGTGGGAATTACAGAAGTAACTATCATTGGTGGTGAAGCATTTCTGCGTCCTGACTGGTTAGAGATTGCCCAAGCAATTACCAAAGCAGGAATGTTGTGTGGTATGACTACTGGCGGTTATGGTATCACTCTGGACACAGCACATCGCATGAAAGATGCAGGTATTAATGTAGTGTCAGTTTCTGTTGATGGTTTAGAAGCGACTCATGACCGTATCCGTGGCAGACAAGGTTCTTGGCAATGGGCCTTTAAGACCATGAGCCATCTCAAGCAAGCAGGTATTTCTTTTGGCTGTAATACTCAAATTAATCGCCTCTCAGCACCAGAATTTCCTCGTATTTACGAATATCTACGTGATGCTGGAATTTTTGCTTGGCAAATTCAATTAACTGTTCCCATGGGGAATGCAGCAGATAATAGTGAAATTTTGCTGCAACCATATGAACTACTTGATGTATACCCCATGATTGCTCGTGTTGCTCAACGAGCAAGGCGAGAAGGGGTACAGGTGCAGCCAGGAAACAACATCGGTTATTACGGCCCCTATGAGCGAATACTCAGAGGCGGAGGGGATGCTTGGACTTTTTGGCAAGGATGCAGTGCTGGACTTGCTGCTTTAGGTATTGAAGCTGATGGCGCTATCAAAGGTTGTCCCTCACTGCCGACTACAGCTTATACCGGCGGCAATATCCGCGACCATTCACTGCGGAAAATCATCGAAGAAACAGAGGAACTGCGGTTTAATTTGGGAGCAGGTACTCCCAAAGGAACAGAACACTTGTGGGGTTTCTGCAAAACTTGTGAATTTGCCGAACTCTGTCGCGGTGGTTGTAGTTGGACTGCTCATGTTTTCTTTGATAAGAGAGGTAACAATCCTTACTGTCATTATCGTGCCCTCACTCAAGAAAAACGCGATATCCGGGAGCGAGTATATCTTCAACGTCGGGCAGATGGCAATCCCTTTGATAATGGCGAGTTTGCTTTGATAGAAGAACCGATTAATACTCCTTGGCCAGAAAATGATCCGCTTCACTTTACCGCCGACAAAATTCAATGGCCAGAAGGTTGGGAAGAAGAACCTAATTTAGTACCATCCTTGGTTAGTTCCAGTTATTAAAAGCGATAAAATACTACTGCTATGAATGATATTTCTCTTGATTCCATCTCTTCAGAAAATATAACTACTTCTGAGTCTCAAGCAACTCTATTACCTCGTTCATCCTGGAATAGTCAGTTAACTTATTTAAAAGTTGTTTTTCGTGCTAAACGGGCACTAGATAGGATTGAAAAAGAAGCAGGTGTATTAAATAATGACCAATAAACCATCTTGCCAGTTAATCTGTAACTGTGTATGTGCATTCCCGCCATTGATGGCAATTTCTACCCAGCCGTGACTACCAACTAAAGCGATCGCCTCGCCAGTTTTGACATCGCTGTAAGTTTCACACCCCATGATTGTCAGTTCAGCAATTTGCACACACCAAGCTTTGCCTTGAACATAACTACCTGAAATGTTGCTAACTAAGTTGCCAAAGTGGTCAATGTATTGAATACAACCAGCTATACCAGTTGTGGTGATTTGCAGCGAGTCGATATCTAACTGTACTAGAGTTGCTAAATCTATTTCTTGTCCTAATTGTTTGAGAGAAACACCACTAGCAAGATTAGCTCCGACTGGGGCAAAAATATCTCTACCGTGGAATGTGCTACTGGGTTGCGAAGTTCTCCAAAAATGGGGGTTTGTGAGTTCAACTGCTGCGATCGCTTGGCTTTGACTGAGTATGCCGCTGAAGATACCATTATCTGGGCCAACCAAAAACCCTTGAGCAAATTCTACAGCGATCGCTCGTCGTTGACTGCCCACGCCCGGATCTACCACTGCTACATGCACTGTCCCCACCGGGAAATAAGAGTAAGCATTCATCAAGCAAAACCTGGCTGCGGCAATGTTTTGTGGTGGAATTTGGTGTGTCAAATCCACCACCTTTAACCCAGGATTGATTTGAGCAATCACCCCTTTCATAACACCCACGTATACATCGCGATCGCCAAAATCGCTGAGTAAGGTCAGGAGTGTATGTTGATCGATCTGACTTTTGGACATAGTTGACCATTTAGTTTTATAATAAATGAATAATTTCTGTAGCAACAGTTACCAAATTTGTGTTATGTTAGGGATACAAGACATAAATAAAAATTAAAGAGGTAATACTATGAACCAAAGCAGACTACAAATTGCTCGCAAAGCTCAACAAACTCACAGAGCAAATATTCAAAGAAGCATAGAGCATCGCCTACAAGTAGCCAGAGCGCAAGGCAACGAAAAGCTAATTCGTCAGCTGGAAGCAGAAATGAAGCATTTCAGCTAGATGTAATATTTATAGTTCATAGTTTGTGTATGACCCCGCCATGGCGGGTTTTTTTGTTTTTAGCTTAACCATATTGCCCCATTCCCCAGTCCCCAGTCCCCAGTCCCCATTCCCCATTCCCCAGTCCCCAGTCCCCAGTCCCCAGTCCCCAGTCCCCA
>NZ_JCACKM010000277.1:0-87006 GCF_059505385.1 Desmonostoc vinosum | reverse complement strand
TCATCTCCCAAGGGGAGACGCCAAAGGCGAACGAGCGTCGGTACGAGCGTCAGCGGTAGCGACACAGGAGCGTCGCGTCATTACAAATTACGAATTACGAATTACGAATTACGAATTATTACCGCGCTGGTTCACCTGCTCCCCAAAGCAATGAGATACTTTTTTCGTTGGAAGCCGCTTATGTCTGGGAACACTAAATCCAGAAATTTGCTGGATTTATCAGTATGATTAGCAGTCAAGCCAGTATTCCCAAATACCAAGTAACAGAAGAAATTTATAATGGTTCTAGAACTGTGGTTTATCGAGGGTATCGAGAAACTGACTCTTTACCCGTAGTGATTAAACTCCTGAAAAATCCTTATCCGAGTTTGAGCGAACTGGTACAGTTTCGCAATCAGTACACCATTGCCAAAAATCTTAACTCACCTGTTATTATCCAAACCTATAGCCTAGAACTTTATCAAAATGGCTATGCGTTAGTGATGGAAGATTTTGGGGGGATTTCACTTAAAGATTATTTTACTTCTATAGAGACGTTGCACGTCAAGTCTCTAGAAGAATTTTTAGAAATAGCGATCGCTCTGTGCAACATCTTAGATATTCTCTATCGAGAGCGGATTATTCATAAAGATATTAAACCCAGGAATATTTTAATTAACCCCCAAACTAAACAAGTTAAATTAATTGACTTTAGTATTGCATCTTTGCTACCACGAGAAACTCAAACCTTGATTAATCCTAATGTCTTAGAGGGGACGCTGGCATATATTTCCCCAGAACAAACAGGCAGAATGAATCGAGGTATTGACTATCGGACAGACTTATATTCTTTAGGTGTGACTTTATATGAAATACTGACAGGTAAATTACCGTTTCCATCACATGATGCAATGGAATTGGTACATTGTCATATTGCTAAACCATCACCCTTAGTATACGAAATCAACTCAGAAATTCCGTATGTACTCTCTGAAATTATCAACAAATTGATGGCGAAAAATGCTGAAGACCGCTATCAAAGTGCCTTGGGATTGAAATATGACTTAGAAACATGTTTACATCAACTACAAAAAATAGGAGAAATTCAGAGTTTTGCAATTGCCCAAAGGGATGTGTGCGATCGCTTCCTCGTATGCGACAAACTCTATGGACGAGAACAGGAAGTGCAAACGCTGCTAGAAGCCTTTGAACGGGTTACAAATGGAGCATCAGTTCTGATGCTGGTGGCAGGCTTTTCTGGTATTGGCAAAACCGCCGTGGTTAATGAAGTGCATAAGCCGATTGTCCGGTGTAACGGCTACTTCATCAAAGGCAAGTATGATCAGTTCAACCGCAACATTCCCTTGGATGCATTTGTGCAAGCCTTTCAAGATTTGATGGGACAACTGTTGAGTGAAAGTGACAAACAATTGGCGCAGTGGAAAGACAAAATTCTATCTGTTTTGGGAGAGAACGGGCAGGTAATGATTGAGGTGATTCCAGAATTGAAGCAGATTATTGGTCAACAACCCCCTGCACCGGAACTCTCGGGCAATGCCGCTCAGAACCGCTTCAATCTATTGTTTGTCAAGTTTATTGGCGTGTTTACCACAAGGGAGCATCCGTTGGTGATGTTCCTTGATGACTTGCAATGGGCAGATTCGACCTCGCTTAATTTGATGCAGGTATTACTGAATGGAACTGAACAAGGCTACTTGTTTATCATTGGTGCCTATCGAGATAACGAAGTCTTCCCGGCACATCCGCTGATGCTGACGCTAGAAGAGATGAAAAAAGCTCAAGCAACTATCAGCGCTCTCACCCTGAACCCGTTAAGTCAAGTAAACATCAATTGTCTGATTGCCGATACCCTCACTTGTTCAAAAGAACTGGCGCTGCCATTAACGGAGTTGGTTTATCAAAAAACCAAGGGCAATCCATTCTTTACAACACAATTTCTCAGAACTTTGCATGAAGAAGGGTACATCACTTTTGAGCCACAAGCCAGATACTGGCAGTGTGATATTGTCAAGGTGAAAGCGCTCTCACTTACCGATGATGTCGTCGAATTCATGGCGATGCAACTGCAAAAGTTGCCTGATGCCACCCAAAATGTTCTTAAGCTTGCTGCCTGTATTGGCGCTCAGTTTGATTTAGAAACCCTGGCGATCATCTCTGAGCGATCGCCCGAAACCACCGCCGTCGCCCTATGGAAAGCCTTGCAAGAAGGATTGATTATACCACAAACTGAAGTCTACAAGTTTTACCAGATCGAAAACACCCCACTCCCCACTCCCCAACGCAGTGGCTTCTCCCCACTCCCCACTCAACATTGCTTTTACCGCTTCCTGCATGATCGCGTTCAACAGGCAGCATACGAATTGATTCCTACCTCGCAAAAGCAAGCTACTCATCGCAAAATAGGTCAATTATTGTTAGCAAGTATGTCCATTGAAGCACAACAAGCAAATAGTTTTGAGATTGTGCGGCATTTGAACATTGGTGCTGAGTCGATTGGCGATCGCGCATTATTAAATCAATTGGCTCAATTAAATTTAGTCGCTGGCATTAGAGCCAAAAAGTCAACGGCTTACATAAGTGCGATCGACCATTTCAGCAAAGGGATTTCACTTCTGACAATAAATGCTTGGCAGGAGCAGTACGACATCACTCTGAATCTGCACAATGAAATTGTGGAAGCTTATTTGCTCACTGCTCAGTTCAATCAAGTAGAGCAGTGGGCACAGGCTGTCCTACAACACGCGAAAACGGTATTAGATACCGTAAAAGCCTATATTGCGCGAATTCAAGCCTACATTGCCCAAAACAACCTACCGCTGGCAGAACAAACCGCACTCTCTATTCTCAAGCAACTTCATATCGAGTTTCCAGAAAATCCCACGGCAGTAGAAGTCCAGCAGGCTTTGGCTGCAACTCAAACTCGCTTTGCCTGCTATGCTACCGCAGCACTGATACAGCTTGAGCAGATGACCGATCCAGTCTACTTAGCAGCAATGGAGATATTAGTAACAGTTGTTACAGCATCTCACCAATCGGTATCACCCCTATTTCCTCTAATTGTCTGCAAACAAATCGATCTATCGCTTGAGCATGGAAATTCACTCGCTTCTGCTTCTAGCTATTCCTGGTTTGGGTTAATCCAGGCAAGTCCATCCGGAAATCTTGACTTCTGCTATCGAGCGGGTGAGGTCGCATTAAGGTTGATTGCGACCCAGCCAAATGACAGTTTGAAAGCAAAAACCATGAATATTACTCATGCTTTTGTGATGCACTGGAAACGGCATGGACGTAGTGAGTTGCAGCCTTTGCTGCAAACCCATCAAATTGGGTTAGAGACTGGAGAACTTGAGCATGGTGCATATGCTCTTTATAACTACACAGGAATTTCTCTAACTATTGGGCGTAATTTGCATGAAATGGAGCAAGAGACTGAGAAGTTTGATCAAATCATTACTCAACTACAGCAAGGTACAGCTCTTTGCTTTCTGAAAATTATGCGACAGGCAGTACTGAATCTGCGCGGGAAAGCGCCCGACCCCTGTCGCTTAATTGGAGATGCTTATGATGAAGCAGTCATGTTACCGTTACACCAAGCGAACCGGGAACAGTATGCAATTTGCAGCATCTATCTCAACAAACTGATTTTGAGCTATTTATTCAATGACTACCCACAGGCATGGGAAAATGCCGTCCTGGCTGAACAAAATGCCGTAGCCCTGACGGCAGCCTTGAAATACACACACATCTACTTTTATAGTTCGCTTACTCAATTAGCACTTTACCTAACTGCAACGCCAACTGAACAAGCGAATATCTTGCAAAACGTTGCAGTTCATCAAGCGAAGTTAGAGCATTGGGCGTACCATGCCCCAATGAATCACTTGCACCAATGGCATTTGGTAGAAGCTGAGAAATATTGTGTTTTGGGCAATAAAGCTGAGGCGATCGCTCACTATGATCAAGCCATCGCCAAAGCAAAGGAAAATGGTTTCATTCACGAAGAAGCGCTTAGCAATGAGCTGGCTGCAAAGTTCTACCTAGAATGGGGTAAAGAGCGCATAGCTGGGGAATACATGACCGAAGCCTACTACGGTTATGCTCGCTGGGGTGCTACAGCCAAGGTTGCTGATCTAGAACGTCGCTACCCACAATTGATGTCTGCTATTGTGCAACAAACACGCTCTCCCCTCTCGACTAACGAAACCGTCTTCGCAACAGCAACCATCACTTCTATCGGTTCCTCTAGTAGTGTGTCTGCTGCCCTTGACTTGACTGCCGTTCTCAAAGCCTCTCAGAGTCTTTCTGGCGAAATTGAATTTGAAAAACTGCTTTCATCGTTGTTGCATATCGTTATCGAAAATACAGGGGCTGATAAATGTGTATTAATGCTCTTACGAGATGAGCGCCTGTTGATCAAAGGTTTAATCACCGAGGGTTCAGAGCCGATTGTATTGCAGAGCCTTCCCATTGAAGACAGCCAAGATATTCCCCTGAGACTAATTTACAAAGTCAACCATGACAGGCAGACTGCTGTGCTGATTGATGCGAGTGCCGATGTCACCTTAGCCAATGACCCATACATCATGCGTCAGCAGCCCAAGAGTATTTTATGCAGTCCGATTTTACATCAAGGAAAGTTGCTAGGAGTATTGTACCTTGAAAATAGTTTAGTGATCGGGGCGTTCACGAGCGCCCGCGTCGAACTACTCAATTTACTCTGCACTCAAGCCGCCATTTCTCTGGAAAATGCTCAACTTTATAAGCGATCGCAAAACTATGCTCAACAACTAGAGCGATCGCTCAATTCTTTGAACGTTGCCCAGTCTCGCTTTCATAACTTAGTAGATAACGTTCCTGGCGTTGTTTATCAATTCCGCATGAGTGCTAATGGTTCTATATCTATGTCGTACATTAGTGCTGAATGTTATGAATTATACGAATTCACAGTCGAGCAAGTACTTGCCAATGTACAGATCCTCATAGATGCAGTGCATCCAGACGATGCTGCAAGTTACGAAAAATCCGTTGCAGATTCTATTCAAACGCTGACTCCTTGGCAATGGGAAGGACGAATTATTACACCTTCTGGAATCCTTAAGTGGATTCACGGAGAATCACGCATTGAGCGGCTTGCCGATGGTACTTTAGTTTGGGATGGATTGTTATTGGATATTAGCGATCGCAAACTTGCACAATTGGCCCTACAGCAAAAATCACTGGAATTAGAACAGGCGTTACACAACTTACAACAAGCTCAACTACAAATTGTTCAAAGTGAAAAGATGTCTGCTTTGGGTAACTTAGTTGCTGGGATAGCTCATGAAATGAATAATCCTCTGGGTTTTATTGCTGCTAGTATCAAACAAGCTAAACCTACTCTGGCTGATATCGTTGAACACTTAAAACTATATCAAGACACTGTACTCAACAAAAGTGAAGAAATTCTCGATCATGCTGAAGAAATAGACTTAGATTATAGCTTAGAAGACTTCCCAAAAATGCTTGATTCCATGACAATAGCATGTGACAGGCTCAAAAACATTAGCACCAGTCTCCGCACTTTCTCTCGTGCCGATCAAGATTACAAAGTACCGTTTAATATTCACGAAGGTATCGATAGTACGATTTTAATTCTCAAACATCGTCTCAAAGCCAACGAGCAGCGTCCAGCGATTGAAGTGATCACCAACTACGGCAAATTACCGCAGATAGAATGTTTTCCTGGGCAATTAAATCAAGTATTTATGAATATTATCGCTAATGCTATTGATGCATTAGAAGAAGCAAATAAGGGGCGCAGTTTTGAGGAAATTCAGCTAAACACCAACCGCATTATAATTACAACTTTCCAAGTAAATCAGCAGTTAAAAATCGCCATTGCTGATAATGGTAAGGGGATGAGTGAATCAGTCAAAGAAAAAATATTTGACCATTTATTTACTACTAAAGGAGTTGGAAAAGGTACAGGGTTAGGATTAGCGATCGCCCGGCAAATTATCGTGGAAAAACATGCTGGTTTAATTGAGTGTAATTCCTCTTTAGGAAAAGGTACTGAGTTTATAATTCAAATGCCTATTTATATTAAATAATTCGTAATTCGTAATTCGTAATTAAAGTGAAATGGTATCACAAGTCACAAACTATCTGGATTGATACCTCGCTGTTTGAGCCGATTTTGCAAGTTTTGCAGGGCAAGTTCTGCTTGTTGTGCTTGTTGTTGAGCTTGTTCGATGCGTTCATCAGGACTCAAGGAGCGATCGCCAGCCTGATCAAACCAAAATAACCTCATTTTATATTTTCAGAGAAAACGGGGGGATGAGGAGGATGAAGGGGGACGCGGGGACGCGGAGAATAATCAATAACAAATGACAATTCCCAATTCCCCTTAATTACGAATTACGTTAGCGCAGCGTTAGCGAGTCCTCGAGCGTCATTACGAATTACGTTAGCGCAGCGTTAGCGAGTCCTCGATAGCGAAGCGTTAGCGACACAGGAGCGTCGCGTCATTACGAATTATTTAATTAGGAACCGTCAGAGGCACACCATTATCTGTCGGTTTTAACCGAAGTATAAAAGGAACTGCTTTCTTTACCCAATCAGAAATTTTTGTATAAGCAGCAGCATCTTCTCCAAAGCAAATTTCCAGCATATCAGTATGAATAATTCCCGGATTGAGAGGAATTGCTGCCATCCCATCAGGTAGTTCTTGCGCTAAAGCACGGGTTAGTCCCTCAATTGCCCATTTAGAAGCACAATAAGATGCAACCATAGGAGAAGTTGAGCGTCCCCAACCAGAACTAAAGTTGATAATAATGCCCTTTTTATTTGCCACCATTGCGGGTACAAAATAGTGAATTAAATGAATAACTCCTTTAATGTTGACATCAATTAATTGGGAAATTTCCTGAGTTGGAATTTCCCACAGCGGTGCTAAATTATTGAGGATTGCTGCATTATTAATCAGCAAATCTGGAGGTTGATATTCTTTTAGTAAGACCTCTGACCAAGTTTTAACTTGCTGTTCATCGGCTACATCTACATTAGAAAAGTTGTGTGGTAAACCAAATTTGTGACGTAATTTCTCTATAGTTGCTTCAGAACGAGCGCAACCAATAACAGTATGTCCCTCGTGAATAAACTGCTCAGCTATCGCATAACCGAGTCCTCGGCTAACACCAGTAATTAAAATTAACTTAGTCATCTTTAATTTGGTTGAGCTAAAACATATCTAAACATTTGCATAATTACTTTATCAAGTTGTCCATTGTTATTTGTCCTTTGTTATTTGTATTTACAAAAATATTTGTAAAATTTGTGTTTTGACTTAAGAAAAAGTTTAATATACGTGCTAAATAAGCTATTGTAGGAAGGGTGGGACAAATGAGCGATCGCAGAATATACCAAAGCCAAAAAACAGCAACATCAAGTTTAGTAAATTCATCACTCACCTCATCTGGAATACCAACGCTGGCCAACCCCACACGCGGCTTTGGGTTACAAACAGATACTGCACAGCAACCATCAAACCTACAACAACAGCCTCCAGGATACGATATCAGTCGCATATCGTTGCATCGACAAACAGAAGATCCCATCAGTCAATCAGAATATCCTGTTGAGCAAGTAGCAAACTCACCACCAGCGATGAATGTCATTCAATGCGGCAAGAAAAAACAAAAAGAAGCCAAAAATCCGAATGTAACCATTGACGGTGGAGTGAAAAAAAAGATTAAAAAGACTAAAGCTAAAAAACCCTCGAAAGCAGCGCTAGGGAGGGCAATAAAAAATGCACAAGCTACTGAAAACTGGGGTTTTGCTACTGGACATTCAGGTTCAGGACAATGGACGGAAAATGTTACAGTTCGTGATCAACATAGCTTCGCGGATGACAGAGTAAAACAAGCTTTACGCCACCTTTCATCGGCAGTATTTCATTACGTCAAGTCACTGGTAGCTGACGAACAAGAAGTGCAGGGTTTGTACGTTGATGATCGTCTGTTGCTGAGTAGTAATTTACCAGCCAGTATGCAACAACTACAAAACCTCACAAGCGAACAGCTATTTGACATATTACTGACATCTAAATACATGCCTGGTAACGATGACAGGTTTTTGCAATATGTAAATAAATTGCGTAGTTTAATTGGGGGAACACGAATCGAGGATATAACCACCGATGAAGCAGAAAAAGCAAATCTGCAAACAATAGCAGATATGGTCAGAAATGCCATACAAGATCCAAGTAAGTTTTTGATTCATAGCACTCTTGACAACGCATCAGGATACATTAACGATGCCTCGTACAAGAATAAAATAATAATTGTCGAAGGATTAAAACCAGTACATGCCGAGCAAAATTTAATCTTTGCTTACTGTAAAAGCGGTAGTTCTTCCCCAGCATTAATTTATGGTAAGAAGCGACCTTGTACAGGATGTTATGTAACCTTCCGTTATGCAACGGATATTTTAAACCTAAATATACAATTTAATCCGAATGCAGGTGGATTTTGGGGCCCAGCAGTTACAGGACTGTGGGAGGTGATGAAGGAAAGTATAGTAGCAAACAATATTACTATTGATGGGCTAGAGGGATTTGTAGAAAAAGCTTTACCAACAATGACACATAGAACACACAACAAAGAAGGTAAAAGCAAAGGAGATAAAACGAAATCTAGAACTGATACAAAGGCTGAAGAAACTGGTTATGACAGCCCATCTGATACCGAAGCTGAAGATATAAAATTCACTTTGGCAGATCTTAAGAAGCCACCCACCGCGATGTCAGATGACGAGGTATCGGTTGAAGAGGAGTTAGATGACGAGGTATCGGTTGAAGAGGAGTTAGATGACGATGTATCGGTTGAAGAGGAGTTAGATGACGATGTATCAGTTGAAGAGGTGTTAGACGAGGTATCGGTTGAAGAGATGTTAGATGAAGATACTTAGAAGCCAGTCGCCCACAGTTCCTGAACGCGCAGTTAAGTAAAAATCTAGACTAAAGTCGATAACATCGCTTTTTGTAAAAATTGTATATTGACTTTAGAGCCAGTTTAGTGATACAAGATGAACCGTAATCGGAAGGATGGGGCAGATGAGCGATCGCATGATGCCCAAAAGTAAGAAGCCAGCATCAAATTTTACATATCCATCACTCATCTCTCCAACTACACCAACGCTGGCAAACCCTACACGCGGTTTTGGTACACAAGCGGATACTATTGTTCCTGAAGTAGTTCAAGAGTCGTCAAACTTGCAATTACAACAGCAGTCTGACAGCGAACAGTTATTAGAAAAAGATACTTTCACACAAAAGCCCTCAACACATGACATTAGTCGCATTTCACTACGGCGTTCACAGGCTAGCCAACCAGCAGAACTCTTTAAGCCACATGAATTGAACCACGCAGAAAGACAAAACTCTGTTTTGAGTACAATTCAGCGGGCTGTAAAATCTCCAAGATTTGCAGACAATGCCGAACTAGAAAACGCAGCCAACGATACAAAATACATCAAAAAAGGTAGTAGTGGTTTACACGTCACTCTCATCCAACAAGCTTTATTAGATGCAGGTTATTCTCTGCCTAAATACGGTGTTGATGGCAAATTTGGCGAAGAGACAAAAACAGCCGTCAAAGCCTTTCGAAAAGACAATGGAATTAAGGATGATGGGGTTGTTGGCCCAGATACCATGAAAGCCCTAGACACCTCTTTCCTCAATCATGGGGCTATGGCTAAAGTACCACAGGGGCAAGTTCCCTCAAAAGCCCCCACCGAAGGTGTAGAGTGGGATCCAGCTGCTGTACCGCCTGAATTGTTAGCAGGTACAAGAAATTTGAGTCCTGAAGAAAAAGCAGAAATCGAGAGACGGCGAACCACGGAAGTACAAGCGCCTAAAGGTGGAAGTTTACCTGTTTTTCAAATGAATATTCCCACTCATAAAGATAGTTATGAAACCAGGGTTGAAGAGACTACAAATAAAGTTATAGATTGGCAATATAAAGAACTAGCCAAAGGGAAAGCAGACGATAGAAAAGACCCAAATAAATTATATAAATGGGACATCATCGAGAAGATTGCCTTGTTATCAAAAAGAGAAGCAGATAGAGTATTTGGTAACTATGCCAAAGGTAAACCTTTTAAAGCAAATGTCAATTTAAAAGATGCTTGGGAAGAGAAAGAAAAACAGTTTGCTGCGGGTGGTGCATCCTATGAACAAGATAGTGTAGAGTGGCGTGTAGAAAAAATATTTGGCGAAGACTTAGGAGAAATAGATAAAGAACATGGCGCTGTGCAATCAAGAGCTACGGAAGCGGGAATTCTTGATAATATCAAAAAGCGGATTATTGCCAAACGCAGAGCAGAGTTAATTGAAATACATAAAGGTTGGCCTGGTTTTGCAGATGAAGGAGAAGTCTATCTGCAAAGATTCGTATCAGCGGACGATGCCAAGAATCGAGACTCAATGTGGGATACATTTCAAACTGTGGTTCACGAATATATTCATACACTTGAACATTCCAAACATCAAAAATATCGTGAATCTCTAGATGAACTCAAAGGCGGTAAAACTTATCGTGAAGGGATGACAGAATATTTCACTAAAATTGTCTTAGAAAGTGTTGATTATAACGATAAACTCAGAGAAGAAGTAGAAGGCCCATATCACGATCCAGATCCAGCTAAAAAACATCTCATTCCCAAATATTTTGGTTACGATGAAGCGAAAAATGCAGAGGCAGTTGTGGGAGTTGTCGGCATACGCAATGCCATGGCAGCTTTCTTCGCAGGCAGAATTGACTTAATTGGAGGATAACAACGTAAACTTTTCTAAGATGCGTCAGCCAAACTGGATATTTTTAATTACCATATCAATGGTATTACTATTTATTTATTGTGGAAACAGTTTTTCTGCTAGTTATATGAATATCCACAATCCCAACTATTCTTGTCAAGAAGCATTAACTCTCTTTGCTAACAAAGACTTTAGTAAATGGCAGGGAATACCTTCTCAATGTCAAACAAATGACGTATTTTCTTTATACAAACCCATTAATGAAGAATCGGTGACGGGTAAATTAGGCAGTGAATATACACCAACATTTTACAAAGCTTGTCGTGTAGAAAATTATGATGAGCCTGTTAAGGTATGGTTCAAAGAAAATGCGATCGTCAAGATAGAGGTAAAATATCCCCAGCTATCTGCACAACAGTATCAGGCAATAGTCAAAGCTTTGGGTGAACCAACTGAGAAACTAGACTACTATTTTAGTAACTTTCTGATATCACAAGGAAATTGGGTATATGCCGAGCAAGGTATTTCCCTTTTCTTAAATACTGACGGTACAAATTTAATCAAATTATCTGTCTATTATCCAACCTCAATGGATGATTATAAAAAAAGAATACGTCCACCTTTTTCGCCAGCGAGAGAATTTCCTTTAAGGAAATTTGAATAACTATAGTAATCCGCTATGATTTTTGAAATTACGCCTAATGTGAATTAAGAGGATGTTTTAAAAGTTTTGGGCGAATATAATTCGCTACTACATAAGCGAAATCCATCTCCTTTGGAAAACACGGAAAATCGAGTTCTTGAAACCCACGGAGGTGGGTTTTGTCTGTATAGTCGCGATTTCTAATCGCCGGGGTTAGTATTAATTTAGACTTTTCAAACAACCTCTAAAAGCTTTAATCTCTGATCGTTGAAATCTAAATTTTAGATTATGCATATAAAAAGTATGCATAAAGGTAGATGAAAAACAAGTCAAGTAGTAACATAAAATACAATCAGTTTCAATGATTAGCTCGTAAGAAATACTGAAGTTTATCATATTAGATAGATGCGGTTACAATATCCTCCATGTTGAAAGGCAACCGTTCGCAGAAGCAAAAGATACATCAAATAACCGCGTATTTATTGCTGGCACGAGTTGCAAGTGCGATCGCTATTTTGGTGGGTAGCTTAGTATTACTTGGCTGGTATTTCGACATTGAATTACTCAAGCAAGGCTTTCCAGGTAGTCTCGCGACAATGAAAGCAAACACAGCACTGTGTTTTGTGCTATCTGGTGTATCACTGTATCTGTCTTTGGTGAGTAAAAACAAAAATGTCAAACTCCTGACAGTTTTTGCTAGATTTTGTGCAATAGCAGTTATCATCATTGCTGGAATCACCCTCAGTCAATATCTGTTTGGTTGGGATTTCCAGATTGATGAGCTGCTTTTTCGGGACTCCCCTACCAGTATCGCAACATCACATCCGGGGCGAATGGGGTTCAACACAGCACTGGATTTTATGCTAGTTGGCCTAACCCTAGAAATGACGGTACATCAAAAAACCTCTCAAAGCTATTGGTACACCCAAATTGTCACTTTAATAGCTGCTGTAATTTCTCTACAAGCACTCATCGGTTATGCCTACAATGTAAGAACTCTCCACGGCATTGCTCGCAACACCACATCAATGGCCTTACATACAGCAGTGCTGTTTATATTGCTGTGTATGGGTATTCTCTGGGCACAGACAAAACAGGGCGTAATGAGGGTAGTTATGGATGATACCTACAGTGGCTTGCTAGCTCGTCGTTTGTTATTGGCGGCGATCGCAGTACCTTTGATATTAGGATGGTTAATTCTCAAAGGTCATCAATTGGGCCATTACGATGCAGCATTTGCGATATCACTGTTTACTATTGCCCTAATTGTCATTTTCGCCATTTTAATTTGGCAAAGCACATTAGTAGTCGAACGCCTGAACCGCCAACGCGAAATCGCTCAAGCATCATTGAGAATTAACGAGGAAAAACTCAAGAGTTTTGTTGACGCCAACATCATTGGTATTGTCTTTTGTGATGTGTATGGCGGCATCCAACAAGCAAACGACGAATTTCTCAGGATGATTGGTTACTCGCGGGAAGATTTGCTATCTGGTAAGTTAAGTTGGAGGGAGATCACACCACCAGAATATCTACGCTTAGATGACCAAAGCATTGCCCAGGCAAAGGCAAATATTCGTGGTGCTTGTACTACGCCCTACGAAAAAGAATATATCCGCAAAGATGGCAGTCATGTCCCAGTTTTAGTTGGTTATGTACTATTAGGAGAACAGCAAGAAGAGGCAGTTGGGTTTATCCTAGACTTGAGCGATCGCAAATTTGCAGAAACAGAGCAACAAAAATTAGTATCGCTGATCGAAAATAGCTCTGACTTTATTGGTATTGCCAACTTTGAAGGGCAAGGTCTCTATCTCAATGATGCAGGTCAAAAGTTAGTTGGGCTAACCAGTTTACAAGCAGCCAGGCAAAAGCAAATATTAGATTTCTTTATGCCTGAAGATCAAGCCTATGTCCAAGAACATATTCTACCAACTCTGATCAATCAAGGTTTTTGGCATGGAGAATTTCGTTTCTGTAACTTTCAAACTGGTGAAGCAATACCCGTTGATTACAATGCCTTTGTAGTCAAAGACCACAAAACAGGTCAACCAATTGCTTTAGCAACAGTGACTCGCAACATCACCGAACAAAAGCAAGCTCAAGAAAGAATATTACAACTCAACAGAGAACTTCAGCGTCGCGTTGCTGAGTTACAAACTTTACTAGAAGTTATTCCGATTGGCATTGGCATTGCCGAAGATCCAGAATGCCAAACTATCAAAGTCAATCCCGCTTTTGCTAAGCAATTGGGTATATCATCAGAGATTAATGCTTCTTTAAGCGCCCCTACTCAAGAAATTCCCACAACATTTAAAATTTACCGCGATGGTAGGGAACTTGCACCAGAAGAACTACCTATGCAATACTCAGCGGCTCATGGTATTGAAGTTATCGATTTTGAGGTTGAGATTATACAGGAAGATGGTAAAATAGTCAATTTATTGGAGTATGTTGCACCCTTGTTTGATGAAGAGGGTAAGACAAGAGGATGTATAGGTGCATTTTTAGACATTACATTACGCAAGCAAGCCGAAGAAATCCTCCGCAACCAGCAAAAATGGCTAGAAGATGTGTTAAATCTGATGCCAAGACCATTGCTATTTATTGAACCGGGAACAGCACGAGTAACTTTTGCTAATCGATCTGCTGACGAATTAGCGGGAGGTGAATTCCCCAAAGGAATACCAGCTCAGGAGTATCATACAGCCTACCACTTCACAAATGCAGTTGGCGATCGCATCCCGAATGAGCAAATGCCAGGAGTGCGAGTTGCGCGGGGTGAACGTCTGGATGGATTAGAAGTTGACTGGCACACGAATGGCAGCATTCGCTCCTTATTAATATTTGCTGACACTTTGCCAGCAATGCATGGTTATCCCGCAACTTGTGTATTGGTATTTCAAGATGTCAGCAATCTCAAGCAGGCAGAAAAAGCACTTTCATTAGGCTACAAAAGGCTGCAATTGCTCTGCAACACTGCCAGCGATTTACTCTCAAGTCAGCAACCAGTGGCATTAATTGAAAGTGTCTTCCACAAACTCAAAGAGCAAATAGGTTTAGATGTGTACTTTAACTATTTGGTCAAAGATAACTCTCAAGTAATGCAGCTAGAGTCCTACTATGGTTTTACAGAGGAAATAGCAAAACAAGTTGAGTCGTTGGCATTGGGTCAAGCAGTTTGCGGTACTGTAGCTCAAGAACGCCGTTCAATTTACGTAGAAAATGTGCAGCAGTCAACAGAACCGAAAGCAGCGTTGATTCGCTCTTTAGGTGTTAATGCTTATTATAGTTATCCCTTAATCACACAGGGGCGACTAATGGGCACGCTTTCCTTTGGCAGCCGGACTCGCACTTTCTTTACCGAGAATCAAAAAGGAATAATGCAGGCAGTTTGTGATCAAATTGCGATCGCCATGGAACGTGCAGAATTAATTGCTTCTTTGCAGCAGCAAACCGAACAGTTGCGAGAAGCTAACCGCATGAAGGACGAGTTTCTAGCGATATTGTCTCATGAATTGCGATCGCCCCTCAATGCCATCCTCGGTTGGGCGCAGCTTTTGCATGGTCGTAAACTCAACTCCACTCAAATAGATAGAGCTGTAGAGACAATCGAGCGTAACGCCAGGGCACAAACCCAACTAGTTGAAGACTTACTAGATATATCACGGATGATTAGAGGCAAGTTGCGTCTGAATGTGCATACTTGCGATCTAGTGCCAATTATTGAGTCAGCAATAGAAACTGTCAGCCTAGCCGCCCAAGCCAAGGAAATCGATTTGCAATATGCTCTGATTCCCTTACAAGCAAACGAAAATCTTGACTTGGGATTGAAGGGAAATCACGAAAATTCCGAATTATTGGCATCAAAATTCAAATTGTGTAGATGTTATGAGGATGGGTTGCTTCACGAAACTAAAAATTCCAATTCTCAATTCTTAGTGTGCGGTGATGCTGAGCGCTTGCAACAGATTATTTGGAATCTGCTATCTAATGCCATTAAATTCACACCCCAAGGTGGTAGGGTAGAAATCAAGCTATCAACGATCAGTGGTCAAGAAAATAACCAGTACCCTCAACCAACTAACATTTACGCTCAAATCCAAGTAATCGACACAGGCATTGGCATTAGCTCTGAGTTTTTGCCTTACGTCTTTGATCGCTTCCGGCAAGCTGATAGTTCCAGTACCAGACCCTATGGTGGACTGGGGCTAGGATTAGCAATTGTACGTCATTTAGTAGAACTGCATGGCGGGAACATCTACGTAGACAGTCCAGGTAAGAATCAAGGAGCAACCTTTACAGTTCAACTGCCACTTTTGCCACCTAGTTTTGAAGTTATTTCCACCCAACAGACAACACAAGCAAGTTCTACTCCTCAATCCTTTTATCCATCTTTGTTGGGTATACGGGTGCTAGTTGTAGAACACGAAGTTGACACCCGTAAATTTATCGCCACAGTCCTCGAACAGTGCCAAGCCGATGTGCAAGCAGTAGAATCAGTCCCAGAAGCATTAGAGGTAATTCAACAATGGAAACCAAATGTTTTAGTTAGCGATATTGAATTACCCCAAGAGAATGGCTACTCCTTAATCCGCAAATTGCGATCGCAACCTCCAGAACAAGGGGGCAGAATCCCCGCAGCAGCAATCACAGCCCATACCAACACAGAAAATCGCGTGCGAGTCATACAGGAAGGTTATCAACTGCATTTACCTAAACCCATCGATCCAACTGAGTTAGCTATAGTCATTGCAAGCCTCGTTGAGCGTTCACACTCCTAAATCTCAACTGAAACTAATTGTGATTTGACCTGGAATAGTCTTTTGTTTTTCACTCAAAGCTCACTTTTTTCTAATTCATAAGACATAATTACATACTTTTCGTCTGATAAATTATTAGTTTTTCGCTCTACTCTCGTAGCGCAGATAGCCTATTTACAATTTATTATGAGTTTTTATATGAGTTTTCGGATTTTTTAAGAGGTAATAGGGAAATACTCCTAATTTTAATTAGGAGATTTGGAGAATGACACATTGAAACTTTGTGGCTTAGCCATCTGTTTTCATAATTAAATTTAGTTGCTCTGAAACCCAATATTCAAGCAGGTTTTCAAACCTGTTTCCTTTTACCTGTCTGTTGGCGTAGCCTCTCACAGAGAAGGGCTTGGTCAACAAAAAAATAAATTATCTCATTTTGAGAATAATTATTAGATTATTCTTACTGCTTCCCATGCCCCTCAAAGCAATGAGACAACTTTTTAGTTATAAGTCCCTAAAAGCTGCTTCCGAAATAGAAGATTTACAAGTTGTATTTAAGCTTCAACTCAAATGAATGTAATTAAAAAGCAGTATTCTGCAAATTGATATCATATGATTGCTTTAACAAAAACATTTACAAAAAAAGTAGTAATCGAATCACTACAGTTCGAGAAGATTGACTTAAGTAGCTCAAAGCGAGCTTATTTTTTGCAAGAAGTGATCGAAAGCTTAGAATGTGGAGTATTAATTTTAACTGAAGTCGGCGAAGTAGTTTATGCTAATGCAACTGCTTATCGCCTTTGTTGTCAATTAAATCAAAACAAATTCGAGCCAAAATTTTTACCGCCAGTCATTTGGCATTTATGTGAATCATTGCTTGCTCGTCAGAGTCGTTTTTACGACCTCATCATTATTTCAGACGAAATTGTACTTGATAAGTCAAGTATTTTTCGGATTCGAGTCAGATTAGTAAAGTTAGAAGCATTTAAGGCCACTTGTTTATTAGTGACCATAGAAAACAAGTATGAATCTCTAAAAAGTGTTGCACTCACTGAAGTAAGAAAATTTGATTTGACACCGCGAGAAGCTGAAATTTGGTTTCTTTACAGAAGTAATCACAGCTATAAAGAGATTGCTAGTCAGCTATGTATTACCTTAAATACAGTGAAAAAGCATATGAAAAATATTCATGCTAAACGGCAAGCATTTCTGTGTTGAAAATTGGGGAATTGTTTAATAGTTTTGATTTAATTCAATTTTTTCTATGGATTTGCTGGAGCTTGTTGCAAGCGTAACAATGTTTTGTAAATCTGCTGTTTTAAATTATCATTATTTTGTGCTTCTATAGTAATTTTGTTGAACCTGGCAATACTTAATCCATTATCTTCAACTATTTTTTGGGAACGGTTACAGTAATCTACTGCAATATCTTGAGCCTTTTTTGGTAAGCTCCTGATACTATTAGGATCATTGCAAACAATCTTGGGGATGTCTCCACTGCCAATAATTTTCTTAATTTCTTCAAAAGCATGTTGACGAGAGGGTTCCATTGCTAGCACTGCTTGAGCGTAGCTGTTGATTTCAGTATTGTTAATTGTTAAAGTTTGAGCGTCAACTTTGAAATTCCAGAACAAAACATGAGAAAACAAACCCAAAGTAGCTATGATGCCGAATAGTAACGATTGGGAATGCATATGCTTTTGACTAGACCGGAAAAAGAAATAGAAAATTGTCTTCATATAGTACGTGATATAGAAATGCAGTAGAGATATGTCAATGAGTTTGAATTATTTTAAGAGTAGGAAGTTCCAAAAAATGTCTAATCTAGTAAATTTTTATATTTCTTGTCAACTTCCTCGACATATTTGACAAAGTTCAATCACTTTAGTTTGGAGTGTAGAAATTTCAGCAGCGCCTTGCTTGAGACTAACTTCTAACTCTAATATTAAGGGTAGGCAGGCAAGTAGCTGCTCTAGCGAAAGTAATTTAATTTCTTGCTGTAAGAAGTAGATACGCTTGGGGTTACTGATATCGATCACTTTAGCGATCGCTTGTGGATTCCGTTCACCACTTTCCATCATCAGCTTCACCCATAGCCAGGTGCGAAATTGATTAATCAATGTGGCAACGATCCGTAATCCAGACTCAGAAGCGTTGATGAGTTCCGTCAAGGTTGCCAAAGCTTTGCCTGTGTCTCCTGTCCTAATTGCTGCTGCCAATTGTAGACTATTTTGAGTAGTATTTTTTACTAACCTACTAACTACATCTACGTCTAACGCTTTGTTACTACCTTCGGCGTATAAACGTAGCTTCTCCATTTCATTGTAGAGGAGTCGTGTGTCATTGCCCACAGATTCTGCTAATAATTCCGCCGTCCGGGTAGTCAGTTTCACGCCTACAGCTTGAGCAACGTGATTAACAGATTGCACTAATAATTCTGTTTTCCAAGGTGGAATCAATGGAAATTCCCGAAATTCAACGGCAAATTGTTTCAGTATTTTCGTGGATTTGAGGCGTTCATCTGGTTTGTTACGGCTAGTGAGCAACAAAAACGAATTTTCGGGAATTACTGGCAAAGTCCTTGTTAATTCTGCAAATATATCATCTGCACAGTGCTGGCAAACAGTTGTATTAGGCAACCACACCAAGCGACCACCAGCACCAAAAGTTGGTGTCATAGCCTGGTTTAACCCTTGGATCACAGCATCAGGTTGATCAGGTGAGAATACAGTATAGTTAAAACTTATCCATTGAGCATCAAGGACGCGATCGCGCAAAACAGTAACCGCTTTTTCTATAGCAAAATCATCTTCACCCCAATAGATATGAATTGGCATAGCGAAACTCCTGTCAAGATGAGGGGATGAGGAAGATGAGGGAGACAAATGACAAATGACAAAGGACAATTCCCAAAAAACCTAAATACTTTTTAAATCACTTAGTTATTCTGAATAATTTTCCCTAAAATCTATCCAGTGACAGCATGAGGCTATGAAGATTGGACGACAACTATCAAACTTACTTAAATCGGTTGGCACGAATGACGCTGCCAGAGGCTCACAGATCCCAAGTTCAGCATATCCAGGAATCTTTTAAATTTCAGCCCTCCTCTGGGTTAAGACAAGCAGCGCCCTTTCCTGGCTATACATTAATTACTCCACCTGCGGAAGAATCATCAGATAACTCTGCTTTTTACAGGAAGTTACAGACTTACCAACAGGAACTTTCGCAGTTACCTGTAAATCATAATTTGATTGTAACTGTACCTCCAACTAGCTTTCATCTGACTTTGGCAGATTTAATTTGGGATAGTGCTTACCTTGATGCATGTAACAAAAATCCCAAATTTGAAGAAGAATTACACTCTTGCTTCACTGAAATTTTTCAGCAGTATCAACAATCGATGACAAAACTCACTCATGCGATTCGATGGCAAATGCTAGGACTGATACTGATGCCAAGAGCTGTAGCAGTTTGTTTAGTACCACAAGATGAACGATGCTACGAGGAAATTATTAAATTTCGTCGCACAATATATCAAAATCCCAAATTAATTGCTTTGGGTATTGAGCAACATTATCATTTCACAGCCCACATTACGTTAGCCTATTTTGGAGAGATTTCCCCCGATTTAAACCGCTCAAGCTTTAGCACCATGCTTTCTGAGTTGAATCAACAATGGTTGTTGAATTTGCCAGAATTTTCAATCAACCGTGTTGAACTACGCAAGTTTGATGATATGACACGCTATTTTCGTGAACCGAACTGGCCGAGTTTAGATTTTTCAATCCCATAGAGTAGATCATGGGAGATGAGGGGGATGAGGGAGTGAGGGAGTGAAGGAGAAAATTTCTCCCCGTCTCCCCGTCTCCCCGTCCCCGCGTCCCAATCCCCAGTCCCCAATCCCCAATCCCCAGTCCCCAAAAATGGTGTGGACTTACTTACATGCAAAAATACACCGTACCATCCGATCGCGCCACTTATTGAAGCGCAATCAACAGCTATTAGTAGCTGTTTCCGGTGGGCAAGATTCTCTGTGCTTAATTAAGTTACTGTTAGATTTACAACCAAAATGGGAATGGAATTTAGGTATTGCTCATTGCGATCATCGCTGGCGTCCCGACTCTCAAGCCAATGCTGATCACGTCGCCAATTTAGCCCAAAATTGGGGTGTATCATTTTATTTAGAAACAGCTACACAGCCCTTAAATAGTGAAGCTACAGCACGCGATTGGCGCTATCAAGCTTTAAGCGCGATCGCCCAAGCCAACAATTATCAATATATCGTCACAGGACACACAGCCAGCGATCGCGCCGAAACTCTCGTCTACAACTTAATGCGCGGTACTGGTGCTGATGGTTTGCAAGCTTTAACTTGGCAACGCCCGCTCAATGCTGACATCATGCTAGTGCGTCCACTTTTAGAAATCACACGCCAGCAAACAGAGCAATTTTGTCAAGAGTTTCAGTTGCCAATTTGGGAAGATTCCACTAATCAAGATTTGAAATACGCCCGCAACCGTATTCGCCAAGAACTAATCCCATATTTACAAGCAAATTTTAACCCTCAAGTCGAAGCAGCCTTAGCCCAAACAGCAGAACTGCTACAAGCAGAAGTGGAATATTTAGAAACTGCGGCGGAACAGTTGCGGCAAGAGGCGATGAGTTGGGGAATTGAGAACTCCTGTGCATCTTTGCCTTTGAGGTTAAATCGTCGGGTGTTGCAAAAAGCACCATTGGCTTTGCAGCGTCGGGTAATGCGTCAGGTATTGCAACAAATACTGAATGATGCGCCCAGTTTTGAACACATCGAGAAATTAACAGCCTTAGTTTTAGCGCCAAATCGTTCACAAACAGATCCATTTCCCGGTGGGGCGATCGCTCAAGTAGAGGGTGACTGGATTTGCTTGCATAAATCTTGAATCGACATCTGATAAATATATGTGCAGTTCATATTACAAGCAAATATTCAGGAGAAAAAAATATGAAACTTTACTACCGTGGTTTGAGCTATGAATATGACCCCAGCAAGCAAACAAAACAACCATTTCAAACAATTGTTCGGGAATCAGAACCAGCTTATAACTTAATGTACCGTGGTATTAGTTATCATGTTAATCCCAATATAAAATCGGCTACAAATTCTTTGCTAACGAAGACTCACAAATTGATTTACAGAGGAATTACATACCTAGTAAATAAAACTGTACAAGCAGAAGTTAACCTAGTTAGTCAACCAGCGAATACTTCCAAGATTGAGATGTCTGTCGGCAGTTTTGGGTAAGTGTATTTCTAATTAGAAAGAATAAGAAAAACCCTAAATTTGAAAAAATAAAAAATGCTATGGCTTCAACCATAGCATTTTTAATCATCGTTATTTACAAAGTAAAAAGGCACTCATCAAAAAGAAGAAAAAAAATTATCTTGAGTGGCTAATTTTTCCCTGTTCCCTTTTACAGTTGTGGCACATACTGAGGTTTGTCAGGTACAGTAGTGTACTCAGCTACGATTTGGCGGAATTCTTCACCGTCAATCGTTTCTTTTTCAATGAGCAAGTCTACCAAACGATCAGTAACCGTGCGATTGTCCCGGATGATGTTTTTAGCTGTTTGGTAGCAATCTTCAACGATCAGCCGGACTTGAGCATCGATCCGAGCTGCGATCGCTTCAGAATAATCAGATCTGGTCATCCAGTCACGACCCAAGAATACTTCGCCTTGTTGGCTTTCCAATGACAGTGGGCCTAAATCGGACATCCCGAAACGTGTCACCATTTGCCGCGCCATCCCCGATAACTGTTGCAAGTCGCCGCCTGCACCAGTGGTGACTTCAGCGGGGCCAAAAATCACTTCTTCAGCGGCACGACCACCCAAAGCACCAGTAATTCTGGCTTTTAATTGAGAACGAGAAATCAATCCCTGTTCTTCGTTGGGGGTAAACCAGGTTAAACCCTGTGCTTGTCCCCGTGGAATTAGGGTAACTTTTTGCACTGGGTCATGGTCTTTTAATAATGTTCCAACTAAAGCGTGTCCAATTTCGTGATAAGCAATCAAGCGCTTGCTCTTGCTATCTACCAAGGGGGTACCTTCCATGCCGGCAACTACCCTATCCACAGCATCATCAATTTCGCGGAGAGTGATTGCTTCTTTGCGTCTTCTAGCGGTGAGGATAGCAGCTTCGTTGAGTAAGTTGGCTAAGTCAGCACCAGTAAATCCAGGAGTACGGCGGGAAATAGCTTCTAAAGAGACGCTGGGGTCTAGCTTCTTGTTGCGTGCGTGGACTTGTAAGATTTCCAAGCGTCCTTTGATGTCGGGTGCATCAACGGTAACTTGGCGGTCAAATCGTCCGGGACGCAATAATGCAGCGTCTAATACGTCGGGACGGTTGGTGGCAGCAATAATAATAATGCCTGTGTTGCCTTCAAAACCATCCATTTCGGTCAGCAGCTGGTTGAGGGTTTGTTCCCGTTCATCGTTACCGCCACCGATACCTGCGCCCCGTTGCCGTCCCACAGCGTCGATTTCATCAATGAAGATGATACAGGGGGCGTTGTCTTTGGCTTTTTTAAATAGGTCGCGTACACGGGATGCACCCACGCCGACGAACATTTCGACAAATTCTGAACCAGAGATGCTGAAAAATGGTACACCTGCTTCCCCGGCGATCGCTTTTGCGAGTAGAGTTTTACCTGTACCAGGAGGCCCAACTAATAGCACTCCTTTGGGAATGCGTGCCCCTACAGCGGTAAATCTTTCTGGTTGTTTGAGGAAGGTGACGACTTCTTGCAGTTCTTCTTTAGCTTCTTCAATGCCTGCTACGTCGTCAAATTTGACTCCAGTTTTGGCTTCCATTTGAAAACGCGCTCTAGATTTGCCGAAGTTCATGGCTTGACCTGGCCCACCGGGGAGGTTGCTAGAACGACGGAACAAAAAGAACAATCCAGTAATCAATAGAACTGGGAACACGAGATTGCCCAACAATCCCCAGATTGCTCCATCATTCCGTACTGGATGGGCATCAAAACTAATTGCTTTTTCTTTGAGTTTGCTAATTAACTCAGGAGCGTTAACAGGCAAATCTACCCGCCATCGTTGAATACGATTTTCGATATCTTGATCAACGGCTTCTACAATCGCGGTTCTGCCCCCTTCATATAAATCTACATTGGTCACGCGATCGGCGTCCAAGTATTCTAGAAAACGGCCATAGGTCATGCGGGTATTAGCTGCATTCCTAGTCATATCGGCAGGAGCGCCAGCAAAAGCCCCTTGCCAGAAGAAAAAGCCAATTACCAAAGCCGGCAGTGTCCAGAGTACTAGGACTCTCCAGGAGAATTTCATTTTAATTTGCCTCTAGATGCCAATACAACTGTTCAGCTTTAGTGACCCAATGGTGCATCATGTTGTCACTATATAGCTGTGAAACGGATGTTTATAAATCCATTTTGTTTATTTTGGTCTCTTATATGCATTGCCGCAGAGCCTATCGGACATTACAACAATGTCAAGAAGAATCTTAATTAAATTTAACTTAATTTTAATACAAAATTGCACTAGGCAACAAAGCAAAAGGGGGATGTGGTTCGACTCGCGGTAGTTGAATCTCGACTTCGCTCGATTACCGCGTAGTCGAAACTCACCAACCAAAAGATGAGGGAGAAAATTTCCCCGCGTCCCCGTGTCTTCTTCCCCAGTCCCTTTCACTTTGGCTGTGTTGTAATTTGTACGGTGTAGGGTAAATACTTGCCTTGGTTGTATGAGCCAATCCATATTTGGTAATTTCCGGGAAGCCATTCGCCAATAATGCCGGGATTTTTGCCATCAAAGTCATCATTACACCAAGTACCACCAGGGCCTTTGATAATCATGGTGGTATCTTCAGGACTTTGGACTTGCAATCTTAGGTAATCAAATTTACTTGTTAACGCCAAAGTATGGCCTGGTGTTTCGTCAACAAAGCCGGTACATGGCCCAGTTGCGGTTTCGACTCTCCCAGCCACTTGATTTCCAGATATTGAACCCCCACTCATTCCACGAACTGTCATTGGGTCTGGGGAAAATTGGCGATCTATAGTGACATCTCCAAATATCGTTGGCGCTTCCTGAGCATCAACTGTTGATGTCATAAATAGCGTAAATATCACCAACGATAATCTTATCCCTTTATTGAGCGCTTTTGTAGGCATTGTAATCATATCGTTTCTCAGTGTATTTGGAGACATTAATTTTACACATAAAGTTCCCAAACTGAGGATAATACAGTATTGCCTCTAAATAATAGTTGAATATTTCCTAAGTTGTTTTCAATATCTGCCAATACAGTTTTCTTTTTATGGTAAATAGCGTTATCTAAAATTATCAAGATTTTTGGGATAATTGTTTGAAAATCTGATTCAGAATTACCTTGCATAACCCATTCATCTTTGACAAAATCATTCAAATTTTTCAACTGTTCCTTTTTAGATGCAGTAGCACATTCTTTTTTTGTCATGATACCTCACTCCTTCCATGATATTTACTCGTCCACAACTTCGTTGTCCTGTTACCTTTTTTCTTGACCCTTTTTTGCCCCAATTTTTTCGGCGAAGCACTCTTAAACTAAACCCACTCTCATCCCAAAACCATACTTGAATCTTTCTTTGGGCGATCGCAGCACAGAGCCGCAACCATGAACAAAAAAGCGCCTCTACCTAAAATCCTAGATTTTAGGTAGAGGCGCTTTAGCTTCTGATTTGATAATAAGTTAGTAAAACAGATTCTAATTTGCTATTAGTGGTTTGCTGAACCCTACTGGGGTGAATTTAGAATAAATGACGGGATCAGTGCCGTCCTATACCTTTGTTAGGGTCTATCTTCAATGCCTGCCAAGCGATCGCCTAAAAAATCTCAAACCCCACCACCCGGAAACTCTAACCCACCTCAGAGCAATTCACCGGAAGAGCCAAATGACGTGTTTCCAGTAGTCGGTGTTGGTGCGTCGGCGGGGGGTATTGAGGCATTCACTCAACTATTGAGCCATTTACCGCTAGATACCGGGATGGCGTTTGTGCTGGTGCAGCATTTGGCTCCCCATCAGGAGAGCATGTTGAGCGTGATTCTCTCCAGAACCACTCGTATGCCCGTGACGGAGGTACAGGACGGCATGAAGGTGGAGCCGAATCACGTGTATGTGATTCCGCCCAATACCAAAATGACCATTGCGGATGGGATGCTGCGCTTGGCGCCACGAGAGCAGGTGCGCGGGCAGTTTTATGAGTGTGGATGCGTTTTTTCTATCGCTGGCGCAGACTCGGGGCGACAAGGCGATCGGGGTAGTGTTATCCGGCGGTGACGCAGATGGGGCAAGGGGATTGGAGGAAATCAAGGCAGCCGGTGGGATTACCTTTGCTCAAAGCGAAGACACGGCAAAAGTCAGCAGTATGCCCAGCACGGCGGCAGCCACAGGGCAGGTCGATTTTATTTTGCCGCCCCAGGCGATCGCCGAAGAACTCGCCAGGATCAGCCATCACCCCTATGTGACTCGTCCGATTCCCACCAAAATCGTCGAAGAACTCCAATGCGATCAAATTCACCCCAGTCGGTGGAAGAGTGGAGGTTAGATTGGAGCGAGTTGAAAAGATAGGGAGACACAGAGGTAGTATCCATGCTCCATCCCCCTTACCCCCTACCTCCCTACCTTCTTCCTTTGCCCAAATCACCATCACCGACAATGGCATCGGCATTAGCCCAGAATTTCTGCCTCATGTTTTTGAGCGATTCGAGCAAGCCGATAGCTCCTCAACGCGATCAAATGCGGGGCTAGGGTTGGGGCTGACAATTGTGCGGCAACTGGTTGAAATGCACGGCGGTATAGTTGAGGCAAATAGTGCAGGTGAAGGACAGGGCAGCACGTTTGTCGTCAGGCTACCGCTGCAAACGAATTTGACCAAGACAACACCTGCGGTAGCGGCATCAGACTCATTTGAATCAACCGTTCTGCCCTCTATCGCCGGAATTCGAGTGCTGGTAGTGGACGATGAAACCGATAATCGCGAGATGATTATGATGACGCTGGAACAAAGTGGAGCCATTGCAACGGGGGTTGCATCTGCCAGGGAAGCACTGGCAACCCTGCAAGCAAATCCTGGAGCCTACGATTTGCTTTTGTCAGATATCAGTATGCCAGAGGAAGATGGCTATGATTTGATTCGCCAGGTGCGGGCGCTTGATGTTGCAGCCGGAGGAGACATTCCCGCGTTCAGCGAAGCTGTGCTTCCAGCAATCGCATTGACTGCCCTTGCCAGCGCTGAAGACCAACGAGCCGTGATTGCCGCAGGGTTTCAAAGACATATCTCGAAGCCGATTGAGCCAAAGACTCTGATGAGGGCGATTGCCCACTTAATTGAATCGAAATCATCAAGAGAATAACAGACGCACTGACAACCGTCCTCCCTGAGTTTCTTGCAAATAGGAATCTTGCCATACTCAGATCTTGCACCTTTCAAACTGTCAGTCGCAAAAGTTACCTAACCTGAGTTCGGCTTCGCTCTCTACCGCCAGGGATTGTAAATCCCTGTCTGATAGCAAAAGTCCATTAGAAATGGACTAAATGCACAGACAAATAGATATGTAATTCTTATAACTTTATTGCGGCAGACTCATTATTTTCACTGGCAGGTGCAAGATGTGAGCATACTAAGTCTTGTCAAAAGGCAGTCAACGCATCCCAAAACTTTAATTGTTGTTTAAGTTAAGGCTTCACTTAATAAATCACGATGCATTAATGCTCTATCGACTAAAGATCGAATTTGCTCTGGTGAAAGTGGATCACCATTAGCATAATGTTCAATCCAAGTTTTACCAATTAAATTAGTGTCATCTGGTAAGGTTGCTAAATCCCATCCGGGTATCGCTAATTCTTCCATCAAGCGATTTACTTTAGGATCATAACTAAGAGCAAAACAGCGACAACCTTCAGCGGCTGCCATAATTAAGCTGTGTAAGCGCATCCCAATCGCCATTTCTACACCACGAAAAACACCTTTTAAAAGTTGGGGATCTTCCAAACACAAAATATGACTGACATCTTTAAGATGGGGTTGAATAGCTTGGGCAATGCCTAAATCTTCACTTTTTTGAAATGGCAATAATAAGATAAAAGCTTGTGTAGCTTTTTGAAAATCCACCAGGGCTTGAGTTAAATTTGCTAAACGGGTTGGTGTTAGTTGAGGATGCGATCGCAACGTTACAGCAACTCGCGGCGCAGGTAAATCCCAAAGTCCTGGGACTGGTTTAGACTCTAACGCCCAAACCGGATCAGGTGCTAAGATACAAGGAATTTGCCAATTTGATAAAAGAGTGGCACTGGCGCGATCGCGTACACTAACTTTGGTACAATTACTAAAGGTTTGCCGTGCTAACCAACGAGTTTGCGGACGCAGCAGCGGCCCAATACCCTGCGCCCAAGCCACAGTTTTTAAACCCATTTGCTGTGCCAATGCCATCAATCCACCATAATAAAATGGACTAATGGTACTGGTAACATCTTGAATCAAACTACCACCGCCCCAAATCAAGGCATCACAAGAACGCAAAGCTTGCAGTACGCTCAAGGGAGCCATGCGATGATGAGATTCTACACCATAGCGATCGCAAGTTTCCTCTGGATTCCCCGAAAGCACCACAGGCGTTACATGAGGTGGTAATATCTGCAAAAGCGTAGCCAGTAAAGCCTCGTCACCACCATTACCCTTACCGTAATACCCAGACAACAACACCCGCATCATTCCCATTTTGGATTTAGTCATTGGTCATTAGTCAAGAGTCAACAGTCAACAATTGATAATTCTCCCTCATCCCCCGCTCACTGAACATACCCCTACGCTTAAGAAAGCTACGCGTAGCATCTCCGACAGGAGAAGTGCATCCCCCCCACTCCCCCTTTCAAGGGTAGATTTTTCATATTCAGTCTGAAAAAACCTATTTTTTCGTTCCGAAATCTTTCTCCGCGTCCCCGTGTCCCCGCGTCCCCGCGTCCCCACGTCCCCGTGTCCCCGTGTCAACCAAAATGCGAAATCTAAAAAACCTACCCATAAGAGCCCCACTCCCCACTCCCTACTCCCTACTCCCTATTTTTCACCTATGCACGCTTTATCGATTCCTACCTGGATTATTCATATTTCTAGCGTTATTGAGTGGATTGTTGCCATTTGGTTAATCTGGACTTACGGCGAACTCACTAATAACCGTACTTGGTGGGGATTGTCCTTTGCCATGTTACCAGCTTTAGTTAGTGCTATGTGTGCCTGTACTTGGCATTATTTCGATAATGCTGAATCTCTAGAATGGCTGGTAACGCTTCAAGCTACCATGACTTTAGTTGGTAATTTTACACTTTGGGCAGCGGCGGTGTGGATTTGGCGTGCTACGAAATCTGCTAAAAATGGTGTTACTGAACCAGAACCTATTAAATCAGAGCAATGATGTCTAAAGGAACCCTGTTTGCCCTTTCTTTATTTCCCTATTTGGGTTTCTTGTGGTTTATCAGCCGCAGCCAACAAATGCCGCGTTTGGCGCTATACGGATTTTACGGCACTCTTGTGTTTGTTGGCGTTACTATCCCGGCGGGAATTTATGCCGAACTGCACTATGGCAAGTCATTAGCAAATATAGATTGGTTACACGGCGGTGCAGAAGTATTTTTGACACTTTCTAATATCTTGATTGTGCTAGGTTTCCAGCAAGCTGTGCAGCAATTGAAGAACAAAAATTAAACAAGGGAAACTTGTTACGAGGAAAATTTACATGGATGTAATTCCAGCGATTGATTTACTAGAAGGTCGCTGTGTGCGACTATACCAAGGAGACTACGAGCGATCGCAAGTTTTTAGCGAAAATCCTGTTGATGTTGCCCGACAATGGGTAGAACAGGGTGCGACTAGATTACATTTAGTCGATTTAGATGGTGCAAAAGCAGGTAAAGTAGTAAACTTGAAAGCTATTGAGGCGATCGCTAGTGCGGTATCAGTGCCCATTGAAGTTGGTGGAGGATTGCGCGATCGTGCCAGCGTGGAACAAGTGTTTAATTTGGGTGTGCAGTGGGCAATTCTGGG
This sequence comes from Desmonostoc vinosum, assembly GCF_059505385.1. Classification (NCBI taxonomy): domain Bacteria; kingdom Bacillati; phylum Cyanobacteriota; class Cyanophyceae; order Nostocales; family Nostocaceae; genus Desmonostoc; species Desmonostoc vinosum. Next base: position 57,724 of record NZ_JCACKM010000277.1, on the reverse strand, counting down.
AACCGTCGCTGTAGAACAACCCCAGCTAGTCCAAGAACTCTGTCAAGAATATCCAGAACAAATTATTATCGGTATTGACGCCCGTAATGGACTAGTAGCGACTCGCGGCTGGTTAGAAACCTCACAAGTGCTGGCAACGCAACTAGCGATACACATGCAATCCTTAGGTGCAATCGCTATTATCTACACCGATATTCAGCGCGATGGAACCCTCACAGGGCCAAATTTAGAAGCTTTGCGCTCACTATGCAGTGCAATTTCCATCCCTGTCATTGCTTCTGGCGGTGTCAGTTCTGTCACTGATTTGTTGAGTCTGCTGGCGTTAGAACCACAGGGGGTAACTGGCGTAATTGTTGGTCGTGCGCTGTATACTGGTGATATTTCTCTTAAAGAAGCATTGCAAGCGATCGGGCCAGGACGCATACAGGATATTCCACCTAATCTAGACTTTTCTACATTTGCCTAATAGTGTTTGCTACTTGCTAATGAAAAAGAGACGCGCTTTTGAAGTGCATCTCTTTTTTAAATTTCCGGAATAGCAATTTATAGCCTTGTATCCCAAATTATACAAAGCTCATAGCAAAGTAAATTTCACATATTTTTTCAAAAAACTTATTTTTGATAGCTGGAATTTCTAAATTTTGAAAGTAATGGGTTTCCTCTGTTGTAGAGACGTAAAATAATAACGTCTCTACTTTTTTCTTTAAATGTAATTTTTTTATTTCTTTCGGAATTCGATTATACTCATAATGTATATAGAGTTATCAGCCATTTCAAAGTTTAGTCATATGCCTAGTCAAGAAGAAAATTCCAAGCAAGAATTTAACAAAACACAAGCAAGAAAAATTAATAAGAAAAAACAGCCCCCTCCAGACATCAAAAGACCAAAGCGAACTGAATAAAAAATTAAAAATAAATTCGTGTTTTGTAGAAATGTGAATTTACATTTCTACATTTATAACTAAAATCCCCATTCATATAGAGACGCACTAAGGTGCGTCTCTTATTTATTTTTTATCTGGCTTTTCGCTTGTTCTAAAGCGATTTCTTTGATTGCCTGATATGAATTGACATTTGCAGAACCTTCAATAGCTTTAACTGCCAAATCTTGAACTTGTTTAAGGGCAGATTCTAGTTGCTTAGAAAGATTTTGAATTCGCGTTTCTTGATTAGTAATCGTTTGTTCTAAAGATTGTAGTCTCTGCTCGTAAAAACGCTTTTGTCCTTCTACTTCCTTAGTATATAAATCTGCTTTTACCTTAGCTTGGTAGTGAGCAATTCCTTTTCCTTCTTCCGTAGCTTTTTTAATAGCTGTTTCTTTATCTTTAGGAAATGCCTCTACCTTATTTTTAGATTCTTCAAATTGTTTTTCCCGTTCAGAAACTACTTTCTCTCGTTCAGACCATTGTTTTTCAGTTTCTTGAAGAAGTTCTTCGAGTTGTTTATATAATGCTTTTTGCCGCTGTTCATATTCATCATTCTCTAGCTGACGCTGAAGCTCTAAATCATATTTATATTCTGCTGCATTTCGTTGCCGAATTTTATTAAAGTTTTCATTCCGTTCTTTGACAGTTCGTTGATTTTCGTCTTGTTCTTTTGACCAAGCAACTCTTTGAGATAATATTTCTTGTAATAAAACTTCAGAACGTTGGCTATATTCTTCTTGATAAGATTTGGAATTATCTTCGTAGGTTTGGATGAGTGTATCTAGTATATCTTCAGAGATTTCTAAATTATGTAGTTGTTTCAGTTGTTGAATTTCATTCTCTAAAGTTTGCCTGGTTTCTTCTAATTTAGAAGCTCTTGTAGTTAATTGTTCTGATAATTCGTTAGCAGCACTACTAAAGCCTAACTGAATCTTTGCTAAACTCTCGATTGTATGGTTCATCTTTTGTTGAACAGTGATAGACTGATTCATGGCTGTTTTTTGTTCTACTTTTGGCTTTTCTAGAATTACAGTTTGAGTTTCTTTTGCTACTTGGTCAAGTTGTAATTTGAGCGCTGCTTTTTCTTTTGCTAACTCTTCATATGCTTGCAAAATCTCTACTTTGGTATTTTTATCGGTTGGTTTTTTCACAGCCATAATAAGTCTCCTTTGAGCAAACTAAAAATGATTACAATGTGAGATGACTATTTGGTAGCAGAACTATCGAAAGCTCTCATAGCCAAATCTTGTGCTTGTTTTAATGCAGTTTGCAGTTGAGAAGAAGTTCCTTCTATTTGTTCGCTCTGTTTTTTGATTGTTTCTTCCAAAGCTTGAATTTTTAATTCATAGCTTTGTTTATTAAATTCCCATTCTTTTTCAAATAAATCAGCCTCAACTTTGGCTTTTTGATTTGTTTCTTTAATTGCTTCTTCTCTAGCTTTCTTGACTGCTTCTTCCAATTCATTAGGAAATGCTGCTATTTTCTGTTGGTATTCTGTAAATTGTGGTTGATGTTCAGTAAGTATCTTTTCTCTGTCTGCACAGTTTTTATCTTTCTGTTGAGAAGTTTCTTGTATTTCTCTTTCTTGCAGACGCTTTTTCGCTTCATAACTATCTGTATTAAGTTTGCGAGTAGTCTCTAACTTATACTGATGTTCTTCCTGTTCTTGTTGACGTTCTTTAGCTAATAAATCTGCTGATGATTGTTGTTTTTCTGTAAATTCGGCTTGCTCTTTTTGCCATTCTTTACGTTTAATAGCAATTTCTTTTTCTAATACTTCTTGTTTGTTGGCGGTATCTTGTTCCAACATTTTTAACTTTTCTTGATGTTCTTGAGTTAAAATATCTAGAATATCTGCTACAATTTTTATCTGCTGTAGTTCTTGCAGTTGCTGAGTTTCAATCTCTATAGCTCGGTTTAATTCGTCTAATTTAGAGTTTTCCTTCGCTAATTTTTCTGACAGTGTATTGACAATACCACCAAACTCTAATTGCAAATCAGCTAAACCTTTGATAATGCTATCAACGGTGTATGTAGAGGCGGCTGTTAGTATTTCTTGGTTTTTGGCTTTTTCTGCTTCTTCTTGTTTAGTTGCTATTTTTGATTCCAGCTTTTTTCTTTCTGTGATAATTTGTTGAAATGCTTGCATCAGTTGTTGTTTGCTTTCCTTCATTGCAACTGTGGACATACTCCAACTCCTTGAATAGAAAATAATTGGACTACTTATGCAGATATCAGAATAGCCTGAAAAGAGACAATTTCAGTGCAGTAAAAGTACTTAATAGTAAAATATGTTACACCATGTTGCCTGCATCAGTGTTTTTTGTTTTTGAGATATTGCTGCAATTCGCTTAATAGTACATTTGTATCACAAGACTATCCGAGTTAATCTCTGATTGTCAAGACAAAGCTCAAAATCTTGAAAAATTGCTGAGAAAAATCGTTAAAAAGGCAGTTTACAGCTTGCGATCGCAGTTATTTGCAGTGTAAAGTTTATTGTTACAAGTGTTACTATTTGTAAAGTAAATCTAAAAAAATTAACAATGATGTGAAAAGTAAATGCACTGAGACGTGATAATTTACTTAAGCATCATAATTGATACTAAAAAAAGAACCCAGACTTTTGTGATATCAATGTACACCAGTGAATCAACCAAGTATTCTGCCAGAACAGACATTGGGCAAACTAGCCGAATTCTAGTGGTAGAAGATGAAGAACTGATCCAAGAAATGCTAGCTGTAGCACTGGAAGAAGAAGGTTATGGGGTGATGACTGTCTCTGATGGGCGGTCTGCTGTAGAGTATCTTAAAAGTTTTGAACCTAACTTAGGCGAATTTCCTTTTGATTTGATTATTCTTGATTTGATGCTGCCCCAGATTAATGGGTTAGATGTTTGCCGTTTGCTACGTCATCAAGGCAACCCCGTACCAATTTTAATGCTGAGTGCTAAAGGTAGCGAAACCGACCGCGTTTTGGGGTTGGAAGTGGGAGCAGATGATTATTTGACCAAGCCCTTTAGTATGCGTGAGTTAGTAGCTCGTTGTCGAGCATTACTCCGCCGCCAACGTTTAATTACGTTGCCACAACTACCAGTATTGAAATATAAAGAAGTCACCTTAAATCCTCAAGAATGCCGCGTACTGGTTCGTGGTCAAGAGGTAAATCTATCTCCAAAAGAGTTTCGCTTGCTGGAACTGTTTATGAGTTATGCCCGTCGAGTATGGTCGCGGGAGCAATTGCTAGATCAGGTTTGGGGGCCAGATTTTGTTGGGGATAGCAAAACTGTGGATGTTCACATCCGCTGGTTGCGCGAAAAATTAGAGCAAGATCCCAGCCGTCCAGAGTATATTGTGACTGTACGAGGTTTTGGCTATAGGTTTGGATAATTAGTTGAGATAGTTGCTAGTTTTGAGTAATCACCAAAAAACTAACAACTCAAATGCTTTTATTGGGATTTCTTCTGGGTTTAGCGGTAGGCATTGGGTTTTGGGTTTGGCAACAGGTTCAACTTAACCGCTACCTGGGGCGAGTACTCCAACCGTTAGCCTCCCACTCGTATAAGATATCACTGCCACTGATTCCACGTTTGCGGCAGGAAATAGCAATGGTGAAGCAGCAACGGCAAGATTTGCAAGAGTCGTTGCAAACTTACCAAGATTTGTTGGATTTTGCACCTGTGGGGTATTTGCAAGTAGATGAAGAAAATCAACTACTGTGGTGTAATCAGCAGGCACGAGAAATCTTACACTTGGAAAGGTGGCAACCTGGACAGATACGCTTGTTGCTGGAGTTAGTCAGGTCTTATGAACTCGATCATTTGATTGAGCAAACTCGTGATTGGCAAAAGCCACAGATGAGCGAGTGGGTATTTCACCCGTCTTGTAATGATGCCGCAGCAATGGTGAAATTAAAGCCCATAACATTACGCGCGTCTAGCTTACCTTTAATTCAAGGGCGAGTAGCAGTATTTTTAGAAAATCGTCAACCCCTATTGGATATAAATCAAGCAAGGGATCGCTCTTTTTCTGATTTGGCTCATGAGTTGAGAACACCCTTAACTTCAATTCGGCTGGTTGTAGAAACTTTACAAAACCGTTTAGAACCACCTTTAAATCGCTGGGTTAACCGTTTGATGCATGAGGTTGACCGATTAATTAATTTGGTGCAAAGCTGGTTGGAACTTACCCAAATGGAAGTTAATGCAACTATTCAATTGCAACTTGAGTCTGTGGAATTGCGATCGCTGATTACATCTGTTTGGGAAACACTAGAGCCATTAGCACAGCAACATCATCTGTCTCTTACCTATTCTGGGCCAGAAAGTGTTTACATAAAAGCAGACCGTGCCCGTATTTACCAGGTTTTTCTCAATTTGCTAGACAACAGCATCAAATATAGCCTCCCCAGTACAACTATCCTTGTCCAAGTACAAGCTTTACCAAAAAAAGACACAGATAGGGACAATTTTACTTTTCAAATCTGGGAGGTTAATATTATAGATTCTGGAGTGGGTTTCTCACAAGCAGATTTACCCCATATATTTGAGCGATTTTACCGGGGAGATAAGGCGCGGACTCATTCGCCAACCTCAGAAGGTAATTCTATCGGGGCGATTGTTGGTAATGGCTTGGGTTTGGCGATCGTCCAGCAAATTGTTCTCGCTCATGGTGGTTCAATTAAAGCTATGAATCACCCAGAAACAGGTGGTGCATGGATGCAAATTCAACTACCTGAGGTGATGGCAAACTCTCAAAGCCAAGATTATATTTAAGAATAATATCTTCACGTTTGAGACTACAAGTGTGAATGTTCTTTATATTCCCAATCCTCAAAGACCACAAATGGAACGCGCTATTAGGCGCTTAGAACGGGATGTATTACGTATGGGAGCTTTGGTGGAACAATCATTCCGCCTGAGCCACCAAGCGTTATTTGCCCGTGATTTAATAGCAGCTGAGCAACTTCCGCGATTAGATAAAAAAATTGATCGCTTTTATAAGCAAATAGAATCAGACTGTACAGCAATCATGACGCTGCAAGCACCCACAGCGCAAGATTTACGCTGCTTAAGCGCTTTTATGCAACTCGTGCGAGATTTGGAGCGCATAGGCGATTACGCTAAGGATTTAGCTGAGATAGCAATCAAAATTTTTCCCTATCCATCTCATGCTGCTTTACCAGAAATTGCAGTCATGTCTCATCATGCACAGGCTATGCTAGCAACTAGCTTGGTGGCTTTAGCAGATTTAGACGAAGTTGGAGGGCGGGGTGTAAAACGTCTAGATGATGCTGTAGACAATGCTTACGATCGCGTTTATCAAACTTTAGCTCACCAACGTGATGTTCCAGGGATTGTAGAGCCAATTGTACTATTGGCTCTAGCAATTCGCTGCTTAGAACGCATGGCAGATCATGCCACTAATATCGGTCAAAGAGTAGCATACATTGTTACTGGTCAACGTTCTTAATGAGGAAAATAGCCCTTGTTCCATCCGCACGCATGAAGTGTTATGCCTCGCTGCTATGTCGGAAGACTGGCAGCTTGAAAAATCTGTTCGGCAGTTAAATTCAATTCGGGGAAAGTTGGTGATTCTATGCGATTGCTGTAATTTATCGCTCAGTTAACTTTGCTGGGGCGGTTAACCAATAGCCGATGATCGCAATCACAATTGTAATCAAAGCTGCTACAACATTTGGATAAATCGAGATTCCACCTATTTCAGGTTCACGAATATTGCCCAGAACCGGATCGTTGAGAAAGCCGTAGGAGGTTCCCGGCCAAAATCCGGCAGCAATCAGCCCAATCCAAAACGCAGAACCAAGAAATGCAGCTAGCCCCATGGAAAAGCGATCGCTCGTTGGACGCACTTTCAAAATTGCTAAGGCTGCACTTCCTAGAGATGCAGCGGCAAAGAACGACATAGCACAGTGGAGTTTGGCATGAGGCAACCAAGCAGGGTTATTCATGTGACCGTTGGCCAATATAATTGCATCAACACCAATCGGAATCGTCAGGGTTGAAATTGCAGCAGCGACAAGTAGCCATTTAGCAAGTTTTTCTCGATGCATACTGGTTATTTTGGTTCAATATATTAGGGTCAGGAAGCGAAGCGGAGCTTACCTAAATTGTTAGAAAGTGTAATTGATTTATGGGATAGAAGATAGGCGTTTATTGCGGAATTTATGGAATGATTGAGGTGATTCTTGCTATTGATCGCACAATAGCAAAGTTCTAACTTGAAAACGGGTGTAGAGATGTAAGGAGAACCATCGCCGTGGGCGGGTTTCCCAAGACTAGGCTGGCTCACCTGTTCCCTTCATCAAGCAATAACCCTGGCGTCACTCCAAAATGCTTCTTGAATTGTCTAGCAAAGCGGCTTTGATCAGTACAGCCAACGAGCAGAGAAATTTCTGCAATCTTGTGTTTTCTTTGACGCAATAGTTCCTTGGCTTTTTCCATTCGCTGTTGCAGCACATATTGATAAGGCGCGATACCTATCGACTGCTTAAATAATCGACAAAAATGATACTGACTCAGACCCGCAACTGCTGCCAGTTCAGCTAAATGAAGCGGTTGATCTAAATAGCTGTGTATATAATCCAACACAGGCCGGAGTCGCTGTTGAGGATAACTTTCCCCAATCTGCTGAATTTTAGGTTGGAGCGTACAGTATTGTCTTAGTAGGTGAACGATCAATACTTGCGTCAGTGATTCGGTGTAAAGTGATTCGCCGATGCCACCCGTATCCAATTCTGTTTGAAACAAGTGAGCGATCGCTTGAATTTGGCGATCGCGCCCACCTATTGTACTGAGCAATTCAACATAGCTTGCATCCAATCCACTTACTTCTTGTGCTGTTCGACTTAATAACAGGGGGTCAATTACAAACATTAGTGATTCATCGGTGCTGTTCCATGCCCAAAGTCCTGATATTTGAGCAGGACAAATCCAGAAATCCCCTTTGATTTGAGGCTTTGGAGATTCTTGTTCACCGATACGAGTCATTTTTTGTTGATTACCGTCGCTTAACAACAGACAAAGCAGATGCTTGTTACATCCGGTAAAATCAAGCTCATTAGGTGCTGAGACATGGCGATCAGTAGTCAATCCAGGTAGTTGAAAGGTGCGGCGTTGAGAAATCCATGCTTCATTCATACAAGTCTTATGAGTTCATCGACATCAAGGATACGCTGAACAAAACATTTTTTATCATAACTGCCCTCATCGAAAGCTTGCAGAGATAATTAAAAAATAGTGAACTAACATACATTTCACTAAAAGCTTACCTTTTCTTAAACTTACGAGATTATTCTTGGTCTTGCATGAATTCAAGTGCTACAAGTTTTAGCTACTTTTGAGATTTGTTTAGCAGCAAAGCTCAAGGAAGTTTTATCAATAGTAAATTAGCACATTCAAACCCTATTGAGTTCTAGTAACTAAGTTATTCCCAGACTTCAATTTAAATACTTACGCTTAGTAAAGCGTAACGAAAGAACAAAAGTATATCTCACTCTGTCAACAATTAGGGCTATTTTTAAGAAAATCTATCCGTAAGTTAGTTCAAGTTAACTGTGTCGTCAACTATTTACTTTTAAAATAACTTTCAAAATGTCAACAGTATATGATCTGCTATTAAGTCCACCGCGAGATGCTTGCTTATAAAGAATTATCAGCATGTCTCCGAATGAATCTTAAATAAAACAGCAATGTCATGGAGAACCATGCAATGATTTATTCCTTAAATTCTCAGCCAGAAGTTACTACTCCATCAAATGAATCTACTGTAAATGGGCATTTATATCAGCAGCTTTTCGCTCGTCGAGAAGTGATTCCATATCGTAATGACGTACTTTGGCGCATTGAGCGTGGAGCAGTTCGTACCCTAACATGGAGCGAAGATGGAACATTTATCACTCTTGGTTACTGGGGACTAGGAGACTTAATTGGTTATCCCTTGTCTACAGTTCGACCCTATCAAATTGAATGTTTGACCAGCGTAGAAGTAAGTATCGTACCACCTCATCTTTGGCATCAAGATGTCAATGCTTTACTGTCCCACATTCAACAGGCAGATAGTTTGTTAAGTATAATACATCGCAAACCGATCTCATTACGGTTATGGCAGTTTTTGATATGGCTGAGTGAAAAATTTGGCCGGGACGTGGAACAGGGTAAGTTGATCGATCTAAATGTTACTCATCAGGAAATATCTGAGGTATTAAATACAACAAGAGTAACTGTTACCCGTCTTCTACAACAGTTTGAAGAAGAAGGTTTATTGATACGCCACAAACGTCGCATTGTTCTATGTTTACCAAATAAACTAACCGAATGAAACTTTCGATTAGAGATGATTGACTTGTGTTAATCATCGCAAATAATGTATAATCATCGCTGGAATCGTGAGTGAAATCCCTTAAAAAATTATTTAGAGAATTTTACCATGATTGAACTTATTTAAGGTGTGAGTGAGAGTAAAAAAATGACAAAACTATTCTGGAATGTTCTCAAAATCAGTCCAGTTGTTCTAGCTTCTACACTATTTGCTACTAATGGCGCTCTAGCTGATGAGGCTAACGAACAAATTACGAATGTTGCTCAGTTGTCTCAAGCCCAGCAATCTAACGGTCTTGATCAGGTAACATCTGTTTCTCAGTTTTCGGATGTACAGCCAACAGATTGGGCATTCCAAGCTTTACAGTCTCTAGTTGAGCGTTACGGCTGTATTGCAGGTTATCCCAACAGCACTTACCGTGGTAATCGTGCTTTGACCCGTTATGAATTTGCTGCTGGTTTGAATGCTTGTTTAGACCGAGTTAACGAACTAATTGCCACAGCTACAGCTGATTTGGTCACAAAACAGGACTTGGCTACTTTACAGCGCTTGCAAGAAGAGTTTTCTGCTGAATTAGCAACCCTGCGCGGTCGAGTAGATGGTCTAGAAGCCCGCACCGCTGAATTGGAAGCGAATCAGTTCTCTACCACCACCAAGTTGGTTGGGGAAGTGATTTTCAACGCGGCTACACCTTTTGGTGACACTAGGGCTGATACTGACACTAATCCAGACAACAATGCCGACTTAGACGACAACATCACTTTCTCTGATCGGGTTCGTTTGAACTTGTACACCAGTTTCACTGGAACAGACAGATTGCAAACCCGTTTACAAGCCGCAAATATTGTCCAATTTGACGGTGGAAGCACCTCAACAACTAGTCCCAGACCCAACATCACTGGTACTAGCATGACTCGTCTGTCATTTGACGGTGATAACGGTAACAGTGTTGTTGTTGATAAACTCAACTATGCTTTCAACCTGAGTGAGGCAATTCGGGTGAAGGTTGATGCTAGTGGTGCTGAACTCTACGAAAACACCTTCACCTTTAACCCTGACTTTGCTAGTTCTGGTTCGGGTTCAATCTCCCGCTATGGACGTTTTAGCCCCATTTATCGCCAAGGTTCCGGCGGTGCTGGTTTAACTGTTGAATTCAATCCCAAAGGGCCTTTGACTTTAACAGGAGCTTATTTAGCACCCACCGGTAACAATCCAGTTGATGGTAATGGCGTTCTTGATGGTGCTAGCACTATCTTTGGTCAGCTAGCTTTCAAACCCAGTCAGGCTTTGAGCGTTGGTCTCACCTATGCTCGTACATACCAAAACAACGAAAGTAACGTCAACTTGTTTGCTAGCACAGGTAGTGGTTTTGCTAACCAACCATTTGGGAGAGTTGCTACTGTATCTGACAACTATGGTGTACAAGCTAACTTCCAAGCTAGTTCAAAATTGAGCGTTGGTGGTTGGGTTGGTTTCAGTACTATTGAGTCTCAAGTGACTGACGATGAAGCAGAAGCATTTTATTGGGCTGCTACCCTTGGTTTGAAAGACTTTGGTAGAGAAGGTAATGTGCTTGGTGTAATCTTTGGTCAACCACCCAAACTCACCAGCAATGACGTTGACGCCAGAGAAGATCGAGACACTTCCTATCATTTAGAAGGTCTCTACAAAGTGAAACTAACTGATAACATTGCTGTTACCCCTGGTTTGTTGGTGATCTTCAATCCTGAACACAACGACAACAACGACACCATTTATGTAGGCACATTGCGTACTACTTTCAATTTCTAGAATTGGTTACACGTTGTTAAACAGCACCGAGTAAAAGCCCACTGTTATGTGGGCTTTTGCATAGAAAAAAGCTATTTAGGATGACAATCTGGTTGATTAGATAAATTATTTGGGGGACGATCGCTACTCCAAGCCCACCATACACAACCACAATGGCAATTATAAAACTCCTGCCATTTGCGACGGTAGTCTACTGTAGTTACAGGCGATCGCCGATTCAACCAAACAGCTGTAGCTTCTAAGCTACTTGAGTGGCAGTTAGGACAACAAAATTCGTAAGCATGTATTGCCTTATTTGTCCATTCAGGCGGGATGAGGGCAAAAGCGTCCATGTAATTAAAAGCCTAATCTCAGCGATAATCCAAAACCTGAACGTTTGGAAATTGGGAAAAAAAGTAATATAAATTTGCTCAATTAATATTCTTATGGCTTTGGTTATCTCTTATTAACACTCTCGCCGAAGACAGCTTCGCTTGTAGCGGGAGATTCTTACTTCAGCCCCACATAGACTATGGAAATTTATCATAAACTAAAGATTAACATAAAAACTTATTTTTAACAGATTTAGTTACTATGTAGATTATGGCTAATAATTAAAATTATGGAGCCAAATGTTGAAATTCGTCGCTTATTAGATGTAATGCCTGCTTCTGGTCGAATGACAACCAAAATTGTCAGCAAACCAGAGCAAAAAAAGGTTATTGACGCCTCTTTCCCCTTACCCTGGAATCAGGCGCGACCTATATATATTAATTTTGATTTGTGGCGTCGTCTGGCGAAACCACAACGCGACTTGCTGCTATTGCATATGGTTAGCTGGTTGACGGGGGTAAGGTGGTTTAAACCGGATGTTTATCAAGGTTTAGTACTAGCTGGCTTGTTAGGCGGATTAGTAGAATCAACACAAGCAGATGTAGTAGGTATAGCAGTAGCTGGGGGATTGAGTGCGATCGCGCTAATGCGGATTTGGCGCATCAATAAATCTCAAGACTCAGAGTTAAACGCTGATACAGCAGCCATTAAGATTGCACAGCGCCGTGGTTACACAGAAAGCGAAGCCGCGCTGCATCTATTATCTGCGATTGAAACAGTAGCCAAAATTGAAGGGCGTTCTGGTTTAGATTTTAACGAATTGATTCGTTGTCAGAACCTCAAGGCGATCGCAGGTTTATCTCCCGTAAGTATGCCAAAAACTTAACCCAAGAATCTGCAACTTCGCATATTAGTTTATGATTCATCTAACATTTGGGCAAGTACATTACGTGTAATTGCTTGAGCATCGGCACTCAAAACCGAGGGACGTAATTGCGTTGTATTGTAATCATCTAATCCCCAACTCCACTGCATAGAACCTGTAGCAAACACTGTGGCCCCAGATTTTGTAGTATAAACGGTCATATCTGAGTATCTCGTACCACCGTTGTAGCGAAAAGGTGAATGGGCAATCCGAATCGTGTTAGCAGGCGCATTCCCAAACATGCGATCGACTTCGTAGCCCAACAATCCTACGAGGCGCATTTCTTTCAAATGTGCTTTGCTATTTGCTCGCAAAGATACTGTTTTGTCTTGCTGGAGTTGCGTACCCACAAGCAACCAATCTGGTGCTGTTTCGTTAACCACAATATCAGCGTTGACTTGAAATGTTTCATACATCACTCCAATCAAAGCATCTTCTGGGCGCTTCACAGGTTCTTTTCGCCAAAGAGTAGTCACCAGATAATCATTAATCGGATTTTTATCCCTAAAAAAGGGATCTAGAGCAAAGCTTTCTTTATAAGTAACAATAGTACGATTTATATCTTGGGTAATCAGGCTAGGCTCAAAACGAATCTGCCAATAACAAGTGTTAGCAGAAAAAAAGCCCAGGCTGACGCCACCTTCCCGTGCTGCTTGTACATTTTGCCGCATCTGCCACGACCAATATTCATCATGACCTACTGCAAGAAATGCTTTATGCAAAAAGAGTATCGGTTTGCCAGTTCGTATATCTAAAGGATTATTGTGTGTATCAATATCAGTACAGTACGTAACATCATAACCTTCACGTTCTAGCCATCTAACCATGTTATATTCCCACCCAGCGTTAGAAGTTCTCTTTGGTGGTTGGAAGTTAGTCAAAAACTCTCCTGCTCCCACTCCATAAGCTGCTAGCCGAGATGGACTACGCGCATAGGGGCGATTAAAAGATACTTTTTGTGCTTGTTTACCGCGACTATTCCAACGATAAAGCGACATGCTGCCCCAGTTGTTATAAGCCTGATAAGTGGTGACGCTTGATTGAAAAAGAATGTCAGAAGGGCGGCTATCATCGCGGACTACAAAAATGATGTAGCTTTGTTTCCCACTCTGGCTAGCAGTTAATTTTGCTAAATAAAATCCACTTGTCCACTCTGTAGAATTATTGGAATCTTGAGGAATTTTTAATGTATATGGGTCTTGCCAATCGCATTCAATTAAACCAGTTGCTACATCTATAATTGGCGGTGGTTGCTTGATTCCATTGCGAACAATTGCAGGTGTTATCTGTCGTCCACCTGCACCGCCATACCAGCCCATCCGAAAAATTTCAATAGTATATTTTGGTTCTTTTGTGTTGACAAAAAACTTAATTTCATCACCTCGATTAACGCTAGTTAGAGAAGCATACCCTTCGATTTCTCGCTTAACAGCAGGATTGGTTAATTGCCATTCCCAAGTACCTGCTTTTTGATTTTCAATAGCTATCGGATTATTTTTTTGCCTAGATGTTGGCAAGTCAGTAGATTTTACGGATGGTTGTAGAAGATTTAAAACAACAATCAAAATTAGCAGCGCTGGTAGGATTATCCTCCAAACAAATTTGAATTGTTTAATAAAAAACATCCCTGTATATTGGTGATAATAGCCTGTTAATAAAGCAGATCAACAGCGATCATAATATTCTATATACTGTGATCTTAAATATTATCTTAACTAAATTACTTATCAAATTTTATTGCGATCGCCACAAAGCGATCAAATCCCCGACTTCTTGGAGAAGTCAGGTATTTTGGTTGATTGTGAGTTGATTTGTAGCGATCGCTTACATTTTACCATAGGCGATCGCATCTATTCTACTTGCAGATTTTGTAGTTTGGGTTGACGTAAGGAAACCCAACATTCTCAATGTATTTGTTGGGTTGAATAAAGAAATCCAACCTACCATTTTCTGATATGCTACTTGGGAGAAAAAATTAAAATTACCTGTGATTGTAGAAACAATACCAGACGAAGCATTAGTTGTTCGTGGTGGACGGAATCGACCAGAAGATATTGAGTGTGGGTTTGGAACTCATCCAAGTGGAGTAACTCCGGCCAAGTCAACTTGAATATTTGATTAATATTAAAAGTTATGGATATACCTAGAATTTTTGCTGATTTTCATAATGCTGATTTTCAAGGTCGTCTGCGACTTAATTGTACTGGCACTATTGAAGATTTAGCCCATCAAAAAATTTGGTTGCAAGATAATTTACATTTGACATTTTATAGTGAGGATTTAGAAGTTGATGGAATTGTTCAATATTCTCATGAAGAAAATGTCTGGGTGGCCGTAATTAATTGGGATGAAATTAGAGAACAAGGAAATCTATCAACTCAAGGTATTAACATGATGTAAAATCACTATCTTAATCATCAAATAAAGTAGTGATGTCTAACGACAAGCCGATGCAGCATCTACGCCTCCATAATACTTCCAGAAAGTATCAGGCATAAAGCGCGTAGTTTACCACCGTAGGTATCGCCCCAAAACGATTAGATTCCCATTCCTAAGCTCGACAGCTAAATAGGTGATCCCAAAACCGCCTTGTGCGAGTATGTTTTCTATTACAGCAATCAGATTTGATTTTTGAAATACATGTAAAGTAAGCTCTGCACGCAATCTCTTTACAACATTTGATCGGTTGCTGGAAAGCTTTTAATTTATTTTAATACATTCAAGATAAGTAAAAACACTTAAAAATTTCTGAGATTTTGGAAAATAATCAAAATAGATATGTATTTTATAGATTGAATTGGTTATCAAAAAAGATAGCTATGTTTAGTACATGAAGTATGAATAAAACCTGATTTTAAAAGTGTTAACTATAAAAACAATCGCTAAAATCAACGTTTTAAAATCTCCACTGAGTACCAGTTCAATGACTGACAAGGAAAATATTTTTTTGCATATTGAAGATTTATTAAGAGTTAATTTTTAACTACTTAAGTAGCAGTGCAAACACAAATAATCTCAAAAAAATTTAAAAATTTTTTCGTCATTTTCAGAAATTAGAAGTTGTAAATGAGTAGATAAAATAGAACACACCCAAAAAGTTGAATCACAATTATGAGTCAACCTCAATCTGTCTTTACCAACCAAGAACCGAATAACAAAAATGCTAACGATAGTGGTACTAAGTATGAGCTAGGCATGAAGTTTCAGAGTACTAAGCCTGGTAAAATTAACGCTATTCGCTATTGGAAAGCGACTAATGAAACTGGAACTCATACTGGTACAATCTGGTCAGCAACAGGTACTGTCCTAGCCAAAGTTACATTCTCCAATGAAACTGCTTCAGGTTGGCAGCAACAAACTCTCACTACTCCACTCAGTATTCAAGCTAATACAACATATGTTGTCTCTGTCAACACCAATGGTTTTTTTGCTGTTACTAATAATGGATTAGGCACTTCAATTACTAACCTTGATCTGAAAACGGTAGCTGATGGTAATAATGGAGTATTTGGAAATCCAGGTGTTTTCCCCAAAGACTCTTTCCAAAACAACAACTATTTTCGTGATGTTGTCTTCGTTGCTAACGCTGTGGCTACGATCACGAAAGTGGGTGGTGATAACCAAAGTGGCAAAACTGGAACTGTATTGCTTCAAGCTTTAACTGTTCAAGTAAAAAACAGTGCTGGTCAACCTCAAGCAGGTGTGAAAGTTAATTTTGCAATCACTAGTGGTAGTGGTTCGGTTTCACCTGTTAGTGCGGTCACTAATGCGAACGGTCACGCAAGCACCAAGCTAACTTTGGGAACTTCCGTTGGTAAAATCACTGTTAAAGCCACAGCATCTGGTATTGGCAGCACCAATTTTACTGCCACCGCTACACTAGCAACAACCAACGCTATCTATTTAGAAAATCAAAAAACTGGCACAACAGCATGGCAAATTCCCTTTGAGAAAATGGCTGGTAATGAGGTTGCTGGTTATGCATCAGCAACTAGCGTCAATAAGGGTGGTTCATTAGATATTAAAGTTTCTTTGCTGCAAGATGGACAGTTTTCGATTGATGTGTATCGTTTAGGTTACTACGCAGGCACAGGCGCAAGACTGATGGTTAGTAGTGGTTTTCTTAATGGCTTCAAACAACCTAAATGTGAAATTACAGACCCTAGTACTCGCCTTGTCGAATGTAAGTGGGCAACTTCCTACACCTTACAAGTAGGTGCTGATTGGACTAGCGGTTTGTACATTGCCAAGCTGACTGATAAAACCAGCGGTAAGCAGTCACAGGTGTGGTTTGTGGTGCGTCATGACAATGCTAAATCTGATGTTTTATTCCAGAGCAGCTTTACCAACCACCAAGCATATAACAAGTATGGTGGTTACAGCTTGTATGATTTCAACTCCAATAACTTCACAAAAGCCTGGAAAGTCTCTTTTGACCGACCATTTTCCCAAGCACTTGATGACATCCAGTTTAACAATATCCTTCGCTGGGAATTTAATATGATTCGGTGGTTGGAATCTCAAAGCTATGACGTGTTATACGTGACTAATCTTGATATCCATTCCAACCCACTGTTACTACGCCAGCACAAGGTCTTTTTGTCGGTTGGTCATGATGAATACTGGTCAATGGAAGAACGGCTAAATGTCGAGCAAGCCCGTGACGCTAACCCACCAACAAACTTGGCATTTTTCTCAGCGAATACCGCTTATTGGCGAGTCCGGTTTGAGGAATCAAGTGATGGACAACCCAATCGAGTTATGGTTTGTTACAAAGAGAAGTGGGATAAAGATCCGATCGCACCAACTAATAAATTCCGCAGCCCACAGAATAATCAGCCGGAAAATGCTCTCTTGGGAGTAATGTACACAGGCGATCGCAATATTGTCTACGGCGGATATGATTTTGTCGTCAAAAAAAGCGATGATCCTTACTACGCCAATACAGGTCTCAAAAATGGTGACAAACTAGAACGACTAGTAGGTTTTGAATGGGACGGAATTGTTAACAATGGTTTTACTCCACCTGGGTTAGTCATCCTTGCTGAATCACCAGTTGATTTTGATGGTCAAGATCTAGATGTCATGGGACAAACTACATACGAGATTGCACATGCCGTTCGTTACACTGCCAGCAGTGGTGGCAAAGTATTTTCTACAGGCTCAATTCAATGGATGTGGGGACTAGATAGTTTTGGTGTTAAAGATCCACGCGAAGACCCTCGCGCCAAGCAAATAGCAGTCAACGTGTTAGCAGACATGGGTGCTAAACCTTTAACGCCATCACCAGGGGTAGTTGTGCCTACTTAAGTAGGATTTTTCAAAGAAGGGAACAGGGAACAGTTTTCCGATTTCCTGTTCTTTTTTATACTATACTTATTACTGTCCATCCTCCAGAAAAAACACGGTCTTCCCCTCGATACTTGCTGTCTTTGCCATTACCTTTTGGGCGATCGCGCCAAGCGCAATGATAGGTCATAATTTGTTCAATTGAGGGAGTAGGGCTGCAAAAGCTTGACCACGATGGCTAATTGACCCTTTCAATTCTGGCGACATCTGTGCAAAGGTCAATTGCTTTTCTGGAACATAAAAAATTGGGTCGTAGCCGAAACCACCATCACCACGGGGAGTATGAAGAATTTCTCCACGACAAATGCCTTCAGCTTTAAAAGCGATCGCCCCATCGGCAGATGCGATCGCGATCGCACACACAAATTGGGCTTGCCGATTCACTTCACCGTCTAATTCCCGCAATACCCTGGCAATACGTTCTGAGTCGGTTGGGGCATAACGGGCAGAATATACTCCTGGTGCGCCATTGAGGGCATCTACCTCTAAGCCAGAATCATCGGCGATCGCCCACTCTCCAGTTGCTAAAGCTACCTGGGATGCTTTCAAACAGGCATTAGCTGCAAAGGTATCGCCTGTCTCTTCAATGTCTAATTCTTCTGGTTTGAGGGTCAACTCCCATCCAGAATCTGCAAGGTAAGCTTGCATTTCTTGTAGCTTACCTGGATTACCTGTGGCTACTACTAATAGTTTTGTCATTGGTCGGTGACGTTCTTTCGCGTTAATTATGAACCAGGCGATGCCTTCGGCAAGGCTTCGCCAAGGCACTTAAATTAGTAAGTCAGGTTCTTTAAGGGCGTACCATGACTTTGATCGCTTCCCGACTATCCATTGCAGCATACCCTCTGGGAACACTGTCGAGATCGACGGTTAAATCGAGAACAGCAGAGGAGTTGAGTTTGCCTGCCACAGTATCGGCTAGCAATTCTGGAATGTAAGCACGGGCAGGTGCAGCCCCGCCTCGCAATGTGATGTTATTCATAAATAAACGACTCAGATTGAAATTCTGTCCGCTGCCGTGCGGCACGCCAACATAGCCGATCGCTCCACCAGGACGTGCAATGCCGATCGCCGTTGCCATTGCTGACTCACTACCAACACACTCCAGTACCGACTCTCCACCGCCTTGGGTCATCTCTTTCACAGCCGTGATCGCTTCTTCCCCTCGACTGCTGACGACATCCGTTGCACCAAACCGTCGTGCAATCTCTAGCCGCGATTCGTGCCGCCCCAAGATAATGATGCGTTCAGCACCGAGGCGTTTAGCGGCAAGCACGCCACACAACCCCACAGCACCATCACCCACAACTGCAACTGTGCTACCTGTGCGGACACCTGCTGAAACGGCGGCATGATGTCCAGTTGACATCACATCGGTGAGCGGTAGAATGGCGGTGAGGAGGTCATCATCATTCTCAACAGCTTTGGGAATGGCCACTAATGTGCCATCGGCCAAGGGCGAACGGATGGCTTCTGCTTGTCCACCATCATTCGTGGTTCCCCAAAAACCACCATGTATGCAAGCGGTTTGGATGCCTTTATGGCAGAACTCACAGGTACCATCGGAAAACGCAAAGGGAGCGAGGACGCGATCGCCCTTCTTCACCGTGCGAACAAGAGAGCCGACTTCTTCCACAATTCCCATCCATTCGTGTCCGGTTCGCCAACCCGGTTGCCACTCTTCCTCACCCCGATAGAACCAAAGGTCAGAGCCGCAGATACAAGCGTGAGTGATCCGAACAATGGCATCTGTGGGCTGTTGAATAATGGGATCGGGAACGGTCTCCACACGGACATCACCAGGGGCATGGTAAACGGTTGCTTTCATCGAACAATCTCCGAATTTTAATAGTCATTGATCAAAGAATAGAGGACAAATGACTAATAACTAATTTTACCCTGCCCACTGTTTCGCCCAAGCGAGAGTTTGATGCACCTGTTCGAGTGTAGGTGCTTCGCAGTAGAGGCGCAAAACTGGTTCGGTACCGCTAAACCGAATCATTAACCAACTGTTGTCTTCTAAGCGGAACTTGTAGCCGTCAATTGTTTGGCAATCTATCACTGTTTTGCCTGCAATTTCTGTTAGGGGTTGGGTTTGCAGTTGTTGTAAAAGACGCGATCGCACTTCCATGCTTGCTAAGGGTAAATCGATGCGATCATATGCTGAATTAAAACCTGTTTTTTCCTGTAGCTGACGATAATATTCGCCCAAATCCAGCCCAGATTCTACAATTGCCTCTAGAACATATAGTGCTGATAGTAGGGCATCACGTTCGGGGATGTGGCTACCATAGCCAATTCCTCCTGACTCTTCACCACCTAATAGTACCTGTGCTGCTAACATTCTGTCAGCGATGTATTTATAACCCACAGGAGTTTCAAACACTGACAGATTATGTAACGCTGCTACGCGGGGTATCAAGTCAGAACCGCTGACAGTTTTGACGATTTCCCCTTGAAAGTTACGCCGTCTAGTTAAATGGTCAATTAATATCGGGATTAATATTTGCGAACTTAGGAAATTGGCTTCTCCATCGACGGCGGCTATGCGATCGCAGTCTCCATCAAAGACTAACCCTACTGTCAAACCTGAACTATCGCTTTCTTGATGGCTTTTGATGATTTCAAATAGGCGTGAAAGGTATTTCGGTAAGGGTTCTGGCGCACCACCACCAAATAAAGGATCACGTTCACTGTTGATTTCTTTTACCTGCTCTGTCAGTAATTTCGCCAATCCACCTGCAGCTGCACCATGCATCACATCAGCAAATAGCGTTAGTTTACCAGAGGCGATCGCGCCTCTAATTTTGGCAATATCGACTTTGCCTTTTAGGGCTTGGGTGTAACTAGGCCAAGGATTAAAATTCTCTTGCTTGCCTGGGGTGGTTGCAGGTGGCAATTCCTGCGATAACAGTGCTTCTATTTCCTTTGTTACCTCTGGTGGCACTGATCCCCCAAAAGCACCCTTGACTTTTAATCCTAAATATCTTCCAGGATTATGACTGGCTGTAATTACTAGCGCCCCCAAAGCATTGAGTTGTTTTGCGGCCCAACTAAAAGCCGGTGTTGGGGCATATGTCTCGCTTAGTAACACATCAAATCCTATCGCGGCGACAGTATTGGCAACAACACGAGCAAAGTCTTCCGCCATAAAGCGGCGATCATAGCCGACTACAATTGTCCGGCTACCCACTGTAGGGAAATAGGTATCATATAATACTTTTGCAGCGGCTGGTGCGACTAGGGCTAGGCGTTCAAAGGTGAACTCATCACCGATAACGCCCCGCCAGCCGTCTGTACCAAACTTAATTGAGTTAGCTACAACTGGCATCGGGGTATCCTAACTGTCTTCCTTGAGGATTCTAGCATTTATACAGTGTATAAAGTAAAAAAAGAATCTAGCTTAAAAATGGCGAGTGGGGAACTCGGGGCCCCCGCTCCCGGAGGGAGTGGGGATTAGGGGTAATGGGGAGTGGGGAGTAGGGTCTAGGGGCTAGGGATTAGGGGCTGGGGGAGAGTAATTTTTGCGGTTTTAACGTGTTATTTATTACGTAAATGTATAGCAAAAATATGTAAAAATATTGATCTGCTCTCTTCTTGCTGATATTTAGAACAGATAGGGAATTAATCGCTTTGTACGTTGTTTGTAGGCTTGATACTCATCACCAAATTTCTCAAGCAGCATCTGTTCTTCTTGGTCAACTCGTGTTACACACGCAATAGTGAAAATGTAGTCAAATAGTACTGTGCAGACAAAAATTCAAAGTAAGGAGTTTTCCACTATGACATCTACAAATACACAAATTCATTCTGCTAATGCGATTACATCTCAACAACTAGAAGTCATTGTAAATCCTGTGACGGGCGATCGCATGACTATTTTGCACTCAACTCAAGCAAGCGGTGGGATGTATGCAAAGATCCAGTTTGACTTGCCTCCAGGATCTAAAGGTAGCCCACTGCATTATCACACTCGCATGAGTGAAACATTTACTGTACTTAAAGGTTGTCTGGAAATGGAGGTTGGTCGCAAGGGAAATTGGCGGACATTAAAAGCAGGAGAAAGTTTACATGTTCCAGCTTTGATGCACCACAGTTTCCGTAATAACTCTGATGATTGGGTAACTTATACGAGTGAAAACCAACCTGTGGGACAATTTGAGCAGTTTATCAGGGGACTGTTTGGTCTAGCAATTGACGGCAAGGTAAACCATGAAGGGATGCCGACAAATTTACTTTACTTTGCCCTATTACTGAAGAAAGCAGACACAATTCTCGTTGGCCCACCGTTAATAGTTCAAAAACTGTTAGTTGGTGGCTTGGTACAGATTGGTAACTGGTTGGGAGTGGAGCGATCGCTTCTCAAATATTGGAACAGGGCATAGGGGACAGTTAAGCTAGCAGGCGTTTTGAGCTTTCAAAAACATAAAAATTACCGAATAACCAATAAATTAATAATCCTTAATAGTCAAAACTATTAAGGATTAATGCTCAGATAAAAAGCTGCTCACAATCTTGATTTTTCGCTAGAAATCATCAAGGTACTCGCTGAGGCGACTAATTACGGGGTCAACCTCTTGCGGAGGCGCAGCAACTGGATGAGCGGTATTATTGACTATCTCTGGTGGAATTGGAGATGGGATTGGAGATGGAATTTGCGATCGTTCGTTGATTATGAGCGCCAACTGTGCAACTTGTTGGGAAAGTTGTAGGATATGGCGTTCTATTGCCTGCAAACGATGAGATTCCTTTGCAAAAAAACGTTCCTCAAGGCCAGCCATTTGACGTTGCAGTTCAGCAATTTGTTGTTCAACGGGTGCTGTTGCTGCTGTTTTTGGACTAGGTCGTACAGATTCCGGTACACACAAAGATTGCCACAATGCCTCTTTACAGAGGTCACTGAAAGACTTATCGGGTTGTTTCTCCAAATGACTTTCGACTTGCTCTAGCAAGCTTTCGTCAGCAACCCCTGGATTGAACGTCACGGATTTAACTACCTTTTTTGACCATTGGAACATCAGTTTTAGGCCCTAGCAGCGCGAGTAGAGGACAATTGTGCCTCTCCATAAATATACTGCCCCAAAGCGTTCGCCTGCCGAGAGGGTGCTGCTAAATGAGCATTAATCTTTGCTTCTTTGAGTAGACGTTGAATGTCTTCCCAGAAAAACTCACCACCACCGCCAGTCAGAATCACGTCGGTAACGCGTTCTGGCAACCAAGCGAGAACACGACCACAAATATCTCGAGAAAACTGCTCTGTCAGGTTAGGGAGAAAATCATCTAAATTAGCGGGCTTGCTGGCACCTTTGGGACGATAAAAACGTTCACCTTTGGCTTTGTTAACAGCGGAAATCAACGCCAGAGATTGACTATCTGCCCCATCGATTTCGTGTGCTACTAGTTCATAAAACTTGTTCATGCCGAAGTCTTCACTCTTAGAAGCACCTCGAGCAAAGCGGAAATTGTCTACCATTAGTAGATCAATAGTTTGATGTCCCACATCAACGATCGCTACCGATATTTTTGTAAAATCTGGGCTGGGGCCTTTCTTCGGTTGAGCTTCAGACCACAAAAGACTACCATAGCCTTCTGGCATTACCCAAACTTTGCTAACATTCAGCGATAAGGATTCGCCCCGGAAGTTCAACACATGGGGGCCACCTACTTGGCTAATTAACTGAGCTTTTTCCCGTTCAAATTGCTCTAAAGAAAGGAAAGGCAAGCCCAAAACAACAGAAATATCGTCTTTAAGTTTGAAGTAGCCAGCACACGCCAAAACTTTGACTAATGCATCCTCTACTTTAGATTGGCCGACGCCTAGATTAGCTCCAAAATCTGCTGCTAGCTGACCAACAGCGTAACCATTGCCTTGATACTCTAGCCACAAATCCATCAGAGGATCGGTAGCTCTGGCTTCAAAAACACCCCCACGTACTTGTTCTATGGACATTTGCTTGACGTTGGCAGGTATGAATACCACATTGCCTGGTTCGCGGCTGACACAAGTCTTTGTGGAGGTTCTACCTAAATCGACACTGAGAATGGTTTTCCCTGAGCCTGTGCTGGGTTTGGGAGAATTAACAGCATTTAAGGGAGTAGATGCCGATACCCTATTCATCGGTATGGCAGCTGCATTAATTGGAGTGGCGGCGGAAGGTTGGTCTGTCATGAATAAAAGCTCCTAGTCCTGACTTAAAAAGTTGTCATGCTCATCTTACAAAAATGCGAGTTACCAGAAATTACAGGCTTCGCTAAGTGTAGCTAGAAGTACGCTCAAACTAAATTTGAGCGATCGCGCATTTAGTATTATTTGGCATAGTGTAGGCGAATTTTGAACAGATGTAACCCCCACATTCAACTAAAAGCAGCTGTGTATCATCTTCTATTGCTTTTGAGTTGGCGCTTGAGTACCCAAACACCAAATGCTAGAACTAAAACTCCCAGCACAATTTTTGATACAGGAGCAAGGTATTCATCCACAAGTTGATACTGACTACCCAATGCGTAACCTGAGTATGTTAGCAGACCTACCCAAGCAGCGCTACCTAGTGTTGTATAAAATAAAAATGGTAGTATGGGCATATTGCTAATACCTGCTGGCACAGAAATTAAGGTGCGGATTCCTGGTACAAGGCGACCAATTAACACTGCTTTACTGCCTTGCCGATCAAACCAACGTTTAGCCTTGGTAATGTCATTGCTGGATACAGCTAGCCATTTCCCATATCTGTCAGCCCAAGCCCTCAAACGCCTTTCGCCTAAAAATTTCCCAGGATAGTACCAAATCAGCGCCCCCAGGACGGAACCTAAAAGTCCCGCAAAAAATACGCCAATGATATTGAGCTTGTCGGGTTTTGCTCTTGCTGTAAATCCTGCCAGTGGCATAATCAATTCTGAAGGAATGGGGGGAAAAAGGTTTTCTAAGAACATCAGCAGGGCAATTCCCCAATAGTCAAATTTTGCAATGGTGTTAGTTATCCATTCAAGCATTGAGTTAATTCCTTAAGTGGTAATTCGTAATTCGTAACTAATAAAGGATTTTCAGGTTTGAATGTATTTTTCTTTTTTTCATACTAAATTGGTCTTCAGATGTGTCTTTATAGAACTGGGATAGTTTGCCAAAAACTACTCATACCAATTCAAAAAAAATCCTGATACACAGAAATCTTTCGTAAGGGTCTAGCAATGCTAAACCCTTACTCATGTATTTGTATATTAAAGTGAAATGGTATCAGCATCAGAATGTTGCTATGCATCTTAAAAATCACGAATTACGAATTAATATTTAGATCCTCCTAGTCTCTTTACAAAAAGTACTAGAGAGGATCTAAAGGTTCGACGCATCAGGAAGATACACATAAACGCGGAGAATGCAGATTTCCCCGCGTCTTTTCTCTTCTTCAAAGACTACTAAACTGTCGGGGTCAATGATTGTACTCTTGATTCCGATTGCCAGTCTAATGGGTTCCAAACTCTGTCTTCTAGTGCCATTTGCTCAATTAAACTGGCCAATTTGAGGGCTTTAAGAGCTTGCTCACCACCTACGGAGGGTTGATTGCCTCCGTGGACACAGTTGACAAAATGTTCTAATTCTGCACTCAAAGGTTGAATATTACTGGTATAAACTTTTTCAATTAATCCATCTTGCTTGTAAAATACTTGTCGGTGATCGCTTAGAGAATTAGCTGTGGTTTGTCGGTGAATCAAAATTTCATTTTTAAGAAAGTCTGCTTCAGTAAATGAGTTTTTGCAATGGGCGACGACACGCCGAATTTTGCGGTGAGTGACTTTACTGGCAGTTAAAGTGGCAACAATACCGTTGGCAAATCCCAAGGTGGCAGTTACGTAATCTAAATAACCAGAGTCTAGGGCACGAGTACCGCTAGCAGTTAACTTTACTACTGGAGAGGCGGCTAGTTCCAAAAGTAGGTCAATGTCATGGATCATTAAATCCAGCACTACTGAAACATCGTTTGCTCGATCTGAGTAAGGACTCATGCGGTGAGCTTCTAGCGCCAATAATTCCTCTGTTTTGAGTACTTTGCTCAATTCTCTAAATGCCGGATTGAAACGCTCAATATGACCTACTTGCAGGATGCATTGAGACTCGGCCGCGGCATTGACTAAGGATTCTGCTTCCGAAATACTAGCAGCGATCGGTTTTTCAATCAAAACGTGAACCCCCCCCAATAGACAATTAATGCCTACGGCGTAATGCAGACGGGTAGGAACGGCGACGCAAACTGCTTCTACATGGGGTAGCAGATCGCAGTAATCTTCAAAAAAACGTACCTTGTACTTGCTTGCGGTTTCTATCCCCCGTTCGACATTGATATCAGCTACTCCGACTAGTTCAACATCCTTCATTGAACTGAGTACGCGAGTATGATGTTGTCCCATGTTACCCACCCCAATCACGCCTATGCGGATTGGTCGTGGCTGGTTGCGCTGTGTGTATAGATTCGGTTCTGCCACTGACATGCTATCTTGCACTATTATTCTCTCCTCAACCACCAAATTTAGAGACGCTACGGCCGTTGGCGTTTATACAGAAATGCCACCTACGATCCGTCTAAAACCATCCAGATGGTAACATAGAGGTTCTGTTTATGAAGAATTTCAAAGTTTATAATCAGTTCCCGTAATCTAGCTGTCTTTTGTACAGACAGTTCAAAAACGATCCGTTTTTACACTTTATACAAAAAGTAGTATGTATTTTTATTAAATTTTAAAACTGAGTTTTGCATTTGGGGCGTGATTAGCGATTTTTAAGTTCAAACGGTGCAACCGAGATGAAAGCTGTAATTCTGTTGTCTGGGGGGCTAGACTCCTCCACAATTTTGTATCAAGCGAAGGTAGATCAATGTGAGTGTCACGCTATTTCCTTTGATTATCAGCAGCGACACCGACGAGAGTTACAGTCTGCCCTCCTTGTCGCTCAGCAAGCTGGAGTAGTACAACATCAAGTGGTTAGCTTTGATTTAAGACAATGGGGTGGTTCAGCACTGACGGACGATGCTATAGATTTACCACAAGAGCGTTCTCTAGATGAGATGTCTCAAAATATTCCTGTCACCTATGTCCCGGCGCGTAATACCATTTTTTTGAGCTTTGCTCTTGGTTATGCGGAGGCGATCGCAGCTGAGTGCGTTTATATTGGGGTTAATGCCTTAGATTACTCTGGATATCCTGATTGTCGTCTTGATTATATCCAGGCAATGCAAGAAGTTTTTCGTCTAGGAACTAAACAAGGGCGTGAGGGGAAACCGATTACTATTGTTGCACCCTTGATCGATTTGAAAAAGACCGAAATTATTCGCTTAGGCAACGATTTGGGAGTTCCTTGGGAACTTACTTGGTCTTGCTATGCTGGCGGTGATGTAGCTTGTGGCGTATGTGATGCTTGTCGCTTACGGCTTGCGGCTTTTACTGAATTGGGGCTTGTTGATCCACTACCATATGCTTCCCATGGGTTTGATTGACGCGGGGAAAGATTTCGGGCCGAGAGATTGATGTTTATTAAAAAGGTTTTGTAACTGACTAAGTGTGAAATATTACAGTTATTAATGGTAGAAAGGCTAAAAGGAAGCGATTCCAAGACAGCCAATTCAATTTGGGGGCTGGTTCTGGCGGTGTCAAGAGAGCTTCTACTCTTTGTTCTAAGCGATCGCCAATACCACCAGAACCCAACGCAGCACAGCAAATTTCTGATAATACGGGGGTTGTACTGACTACTAAAAGGAGTGATTCTGCTAATACTAAAGGGTCTACTTGGGATGCAGCATAACTATCAGCACGGAGTTCGCGCAAAACTAATAATTCTTGCCACAAAGGCTCTGTATTTGGCAACCAGGCTGTGCAGGAACGCACCCAACCCAACCAAAAAAACCAGAATGTATCCCTGTAGTGATAGTGCCCTTGCTCGTGTGCTAAGACGCTTTCTACATGAGCAGGTGAGAGAGTTTTGAGCAATCCCTGGCTCATTACTAGTTCGGGTTGCCAAAAACCGATTTGACCTGCAAACAACGCTGTGGTTTGCAATAAGCGGACTTTTTGCTCTCCAAGACTAACTAGGGGACAATTACGAGCCGAATTTACAGATTGCCAGCCTTGTAGGGCAAGTTTGACGCATAAAATGGCAAAAATTCCTAAATAAATTAGCGCTAGCAAATAGCTAAAGTAGCCTGTATACATTCCACCCATTTTGCCTTGGGTTCCCATGCTCAATACAGCGATCGCTGTCATGAAGATGAGCAAGGGCGGGAAAAGAAATAAAAATAGAGTTCGTCGCCACCGTAAAGTCCAATTACCTTGTGGTTCCCTCCAAGAATATCTCAACCACCAAGCAACTGCTAAAGCAATCAAAATCATGACCAGATGCATTATTTTTCCTCCCTGGCTTGGCGTGCAGCTTGAACACGTTTGGCGATCGCTGCTATTTGTTCGCTGGCTGCATCATCTAAACTGTCGGCAAAAGCGGCGATGACGTCAGGGTTGCCGACTGCGAGAAATCGCTGCAACTGCTCGTGTGCTTTGATGACATCGGCTTGCTGTTTGCTTAATAATGGTCGCCAATAAAATGCTCGCTCTTTTTTGTCGCAGACTAACCAACCTTTATCGGTGAGGCGTCGCAAAACTGTGGTGACAGAAGTATAAGCCAATTCTCGATTGGGATCGCTCAGAATGCGATCGTGTACATCCTTGACTGTGGCTGAACCAAGTTCCCAGATAATATTTAAAATTTCCGCCTCCAAGGGGCCTACAGACAGTTGTTTAGGGCGGTAGTCGGGTAAAGGTGCCATGTTGATTTGGGGCTAGGGGCTAGGGGGGCTAGGGATTAAGCCAGATGCGGGTGCAGGAGAGTAAATAATTACGAATTACGAATTACCCATTTCCTTTTAGATTACAAGATATGCCGCAAGTCTGAAAGCGAGATGATGAGCTTGTATAGTATTGGGGTATTAAATGTGCTACATCGTGCATTTCGATGCTAAAAAATTTTCTAGCTTTAACTGTGACCTTTGTTAGTGTCACCAACTAGGTAGAATGTTATTTGCGGAAGTATTTAGAGCAGGTGTATCCAGCGCGTGAAGCTATTTGTATACCACACTCCGGAATCGACTCCAAATGATCAAGTGCCAGAATGTGCGATCGCAGTTGATGTATTGCGAGCTACTAGCACAATAGCCACTGTCTTAGCGGCTGGAGGCGAAGCTGTGCAAGTCTTCAGTGACTTAGATCAACTAATCGAAGTTAGCGAAACATGGCCCTCAGAAAAACGACTGCGGGCAGGAGAACGCGGTGGCGCGAAAGTGGCTGGTTTTGAGTTGGGTAACTCTCCTCTCGATTGCACGCCAGAACTTGTGCAGGGACGTCGTTTGTTCATTAGTACTACTAATGGTACTCGTGCCTTACAACGGGTACAAGACTCTCCCAATGTATTAGCGGCAGCTTTGATCAATCGAGCGGCAATAGTGCAATATCTCTTAGACAAGCAACCAGAGATAGTATGGATTGTCGGTTCAGGTTGGGAAGGCAGTTTCTCTTTAGAAGATACAGTTTGTGCAGGCGCGATCGCTCATAGTATTGTGCAGCACACTCAGTTACCACCAGAAAAATTAGCTGGCAATGATGAAGTAATTAGCGCGATCGCTCTTTACTCTCAATGGCAAAATAACTTGTTGGAATTATTTCACCAAGCTAGTCATGGTCAGCGACTTTTGCGTCTTGATTGTCAAGCCGACCTAAAATATTGTTCTCAAACCGATATTTTAGATGTTTTGCCTATACAAAGAGAAATGGGAGTTTTAAAAAGTCAAAAGATTAATTCGTAAGTTGTAGTTCGTAATTAATGATACAAATTTTGTAGTGGACTGACTCGACTAAATATAGTGCAATAAAAAAGGTTCGTAGTTCTTCTTTAGTAACTTCTTAAACATAAATCTAATGCACAAATTTAGTTTTGTTACGCCACTACCAGATTAAAGTTCAGATAAATTACGGATTATTTTGTATACATAAATCGCTCAGCATTTGCCTAAGTCTTTCCCGCCAATGGGGGGGATAAGTTGCTAGCAGTGCTGAAATTTTCTCACGGGCTAGGACAGAATAAGCAGGGCGACTGGCTGGTGTGGGATATTGGGCGGTGGTGATGGGTACAATCCGTTCAATTTTTAGGGGTAAGCCTAATTGTTGGGCTTCTTCAAAGATGGTAACGGCAAAGTCGTACCAGCTAGCGACGCCACTATTTGTGTAATGATAGATACCGCTAATTTCTAGGGTTAGCTGGGGAATCAGTTGGGCGATCGCATTGGCTATGTCTTTTGCCCAAGTGGGACTACCAATTTGATCGGCAACGACGCGAATTTCTTGACGTTCTGCACCCACTCGCAGCATGGTTTTGACAAAGTTGCTTTTGCCAAATATGCCATAAACCCAGGCGGTGCGGAGGATGAGGTGATGGGTGCAAGTTTCTTGAATTGCTAGTTCACCTGCAAGTTTGGTTTTGCCATAAACACTTAGAGGATTAGTATCATCGGTTTCTTGGTAGGGGGTGTAGGCTTTGCCATCAAAAACATAATCGGTGGAAATATGAATCAAAAATGCTCCGAGTTTTTGCGCTTGTTGGGCGAGAATTAGTGGTGCGGTGGCATTGATGGCTGTGGCTAGTTCAGGTTCGCTTTCTGCTTTGTCTACTGCGGTATAAGCAGCAGCATTGATGATAATTTGCGGTTGGTGGCGGTTGATGACGCTACGGAGAGTATCGGGTTGGGTTAGGTCTATGGTAGGACGTGCCACTGAGATCAGATTGCCGTAGGGTGTGAGGATTTTTTGCAGTTCTTGCCCTACTTGACCATTACTACCAATTAGCAGAATTGATTTATCCATTCTGATTTCTTGCACGAATATTTGAAGATCAAGGAGTTGTATTTTCACGCAGAGGCGCAGAGACGCAGAGAGTAATAAGAGTTTTCCGGTTTTACAGAACTTTTTAACAGAAAATAATGTGATTTTTAACACAAGGATGTCATGGAAATTCCTCCCCCCACTCCCTACTCCTTACTCCCCACTCCCCATTTCTTAATCAAATATTTCAGCATGTTTTAAAGGTGTGCCGGCTTGGTCTTTTGCTGATAAGATTGGTGGCGCATTCAAAGGCCAATCTATGCTTATATCTGGATCGTTCCACAAGATTGTGCGATCGCCTTGAGGCGCATAGTAATCTGTTGTTTTGTAGAGAACTTCCGCTATTTCTGAGAGTACAAGAAAACCATGAGCAAAACCTGGTGGTATCCACAGTAAGCGTTTGTTTTCGGCGCTGAGTTGATAACCTACCCATTTGCCAAAGGTGGGTGAATTTTTTCTAATATCTACGGCGACATCAAAGATATTGCCGACAATGACGCGAACGAGTTTACCTTGGGGTTGTACGATTTGGTAATGCAATCCACGTAGAACGTTCTGCTGAGAACAAGAGTGGTTATCTTGCACAAAATTAGTAATAATACCAGTTGTTTCTGTAAACTTTTGTTGATTATAGGCTTCAAAAAAGAAGCCACGGCTGTCGGTAAATACTTGGGGTTCAAGTTGAATAACTTCAGGTATTCTGGTGTGTACGATACTCATCAATAAGATTGCTGTATATTTCACAAGTAGGAGGATAGCACTTTGACGGTAGCTTTTCCGGTTTTTTCCAGCTAAAGTTTTGGGAGTGAGTAATGCTTTAAAAAGTAAATCATGTCAGTTCAATTTGACAGTCATCACCTATCAGGAATCGTAAAGCTTTTGGTCTACGGGGTGCTAAAGTTAGTTGGGCCCGTTGTCCAATGACACTATCAATAATCCGTTGATGAATTCGAGCGATTTTAGCACCTTCTAAAACCATACTATGTTCTAAATCAGAATCGATGAGTGTGACATGATTGGCAATACTACTGTAAGGGCCAATAAAGCAGTTTTCTAAATAACAATCGCTACCAATGATGACTGGGCCGCGAATTGTGCAGTTAGTTACTTTAGATCTCGCCCCGATTTGCACTCGCCCAATAATCTGACTTTGAGTATCGATTTCACCATCAATTGTGGTTGATAAATAAGTATCGAGAATCAAACGATTTGCTTCTAGTAGGTCATCTTTTTTACCAGTATCTAACCACCAACCTTGAAGTTCATAAGCTAAGACTTGTTTTTGTTGGTCAATCAAGTGTTGAATAGCGTCGGTAATTTCTAATTCGCCTCTAGCGGAGGGTTGGATATTGGCGATCGCATCAAAAATAACATGAGAAAAGAAATAAACTCCAACTAAAGCCAAATTGGAAGGGGGAATTTTCGGTTTTTCAATTAACTGAAACACTTGCCCTGTATCATCTACCCTAGCAACACCAAAAGCGCTAGGATTAGCGACTTGACGCAATAGGATTAAAGCTTCTGGCTGTTGTTGGATAAATTGTTGCAGAAAGTAATTTAAATCACCTAGTTGAATTAAATTATCACCCAAGTACATGACAAAAGGAGAGTCTGCCAAAAAAGGACGGGCAACTTGAACAGCGTGAGCAAGTCCGGCGGGCTGGTGTTGTAAGATGTAGGTGATTTTAGCACCAAAATATCCTCCATCTCCTGTTTTTGCCTGCACTTCTGCCCCTGTTTCTGGGTTGATAATAATGCCGATATCGGTAATGCCGGCTGCTACCATCTCTTCAATGCCGTACCATAAAACAGGTTTGTTAGCAACTGGTACGAGTTGTTTGGCTCCACTGTGGGTTAGGGGACGTAGACGTGTACCTTTACCACCTGAGAGAATTAATGCTTTCATAAGTATTTGTCATTAGTCATTGGTCACTAGTCATTTTGAAATCTTTGTTTGCGTCCTCCTGCCTAGCCTTCGGCAACCCCTGCCTGATTCAACGGTAATATTCTACATGTAGCGGGATAACACTTCAGCGGTGGCTTGTCCAGTTTTTGCCCAACTGAATTGTTGACAGTGAATAATTCCCTGGTGAGAAAGGCGCGATCGCAATGCCGAATCAGTTGCGATTGCTTGCATTGCCTCTGTAATTTCTCTGGTGTTGTAAGGATTGATGAAAATTGCTGCGTTCCCCGCTATTTCTGGTAGAGAGGAGAGATTGGAAGTAATTACCGGGGTACCACAAGCCATTGCTTCGAGGACGGGTAAACCAAAGCCTTCCCAGAGACTTGGGAAGACAAGAGCGATAGCTTGATTGATGATTTTTGGCAATTCTTGATCAGGAACATAGTTCAGGAATTTTACTTGATCGGTTATGCCGAGTTGGGCAATTTGCGCTGTTAAAGTTGGTGTGTAACGGCGATCGCTCGGCCCTGCTAACCAAAGTTCGTAGTCTTTGCAGTTAGATAATCCAGCAAAGGCAGTAATTAAACGGTGCAAATTTTTGTGAGGATTATGCCTTCCTAAATATAGAAAATAATTTTGCCTTGGCACATCTAAAAAACGAAAATTTTCGCTGTCATATCCTAGTGAAATTGCAGTTAATTTTTCTTTAGGAACTTCCAAAAAGTTGCTTAAATCCGCAGCCGTTGCCTGAGAATTACAGATAACATGTTTTGCTTGTTGAATGACAGCACGAATATAATAAATACAATAAAGTCGCTGCGTTATAGAAAACCATTGTGGAAACCTTAAAGGAATTAAATCATGAACAGTGATCACATAAGCACATGAAGAAAATAAAGGAGCCTCCGGTATAGGAGAAAATAGTAACGTAGACTTAACGTTTTGATAAATATTTGGTAGGTAAAATTGAGTCCACAGCAAGCGCTTTAAATGCCCTTTCATGCCAAAATCAGTTGTCATGTCCGATGGTGAATCATGACATTTAATTCCAGAGATTTGCCTTGGACTTAATACCTCAACATCTAACTCTTTTAGCTCTTTCAATAAATTCAAACTATAACTTAACCAACCTGTTGGTTGAGTTGGAGCAAAAGATAAATTTGCTAAGATAGGCATAATAAAATCATTGTTTGATTAACTTAGATATTTAATTACGAATTACGAATTATTTAAACTTTAGATTTATTCGATGTAAATAATAAAGTAATAATTTTTAGACTATTGAGATTAGCTGTAGTTACAAATTCACCAAAAAACTTATAAAAAAGATATATACGTAATATAAATTGTTCCCACAAAGGGCGATGCTTTTGATAATAATAAATCTGGCTACGTCTATATTCAATAGCCATTGCATTCGCAACCTTTTGAACTGAATACCCGTGCAAATGAATCAAAGATACATCAGGAGTATAGATAATTTTATATCCTTGATATTGCGCTCTTTGGCATAAATCTGATTCTTCAAAATACATAAAAAACTTCTCATCAAACCCACCTAATTTATCAAATAGCTTTGAGCGAATTAAAAAAGCAGCCCCGACAACAATATCTACTTCTTGAATTTCTTTAAATCTTTGCTCAATCAAAAATTTTTCAGACTTATTCAAATAATCTTGATGCATCTTACGAGCTTTATATTCACCTTTAATTCCTAACGCAGGTGAAGCAGAAATTTGTAAACTCCCATCTCGATTAAGCAATTTTGGCCCGATAATTCCTATTTGTGGGTCTGCTTGCATCAACTCAATTAAATGAGGTAGAATATTACTAGTAAGTACAGTGTCAGTATTTAAAAAAAATAAAAATTCTCCCCTAGCAAGTTTTGCACCTGCATTGTTTCCTGCGCCAAAACCACGATTTTCAGCTTGTCTAACTAAACGTATTTCAGGGAATTTTTCTGGAATTAATTCCACACTACCATCACTAGAGGCATTGTCTACAATAATAATTTCGTAGCTAGGTATATCTATAAATTTTTCTATAGAGTTTAAACAATCTGGTAAAATCTCTGCTCCATTATAGTTAACTAAAATAATTGATACTGAGATGGGTTGTTGGTTCATTTGTTTTGAATATTGCTTTTGCTTGCTTAAAATTTTGGAAAAAAATTTAAGATATAGTTTAACAATTGTTGAACATCGAATATAATTTTAAAAATTAAAATTCGCATTGCTATACCTTCAGAACGATATCCGGTTTTTAAACTTTGATAACAAAGCCTAAGAATACCTAAACCAAAATCTAAGTGGCGATCGTCAAAGGGATTATACCAGGTTGAATTTAATTGTTGGTAAAATCTAGCTTGAAATGCTTTACTCAAATTACTATGAATTAAATAGCTTTTACCTGTGATGCGACATTTTTTCTTAAACCACAGCATTAGTTCAGTATAAAAATTACCCGCATTTTGCATTGTTCCTACTGCATTGGAAGTATGGAGCCTATAGCGAACTAACGGTTGACGAATATGTTTAATCTTACCTTTTTGAATAGCAACCAATGCTACCCACCAGTCATGATGCCAACCAATTTCATTTTGTTGGGGAAAGGGTAGAATATCGGTAATGAGAGAACTACAAAATAACGACGAACAGCCGGTAACGACGTTGCGAAGTAACAATAATTCCACCGTAGCTTTTTCAGGTTGGCGTCCTTCAAAATCCCAAGTAGAATGATTAATAGTTTGGTCGTGACTGTCGATAAGTTCCAAATCAGAATGAACTAATAGCGCGTGTTCAAAGCGTAAAGTCTTGAGCAATACTTCTAGCTTTTCTGCAATCCAAATATCATCTTGATCGCAAAAAGCGATCGCTGTAATTTTAGGGTCTTGAATACAGTATTGTAAACCCCTTTCAAAATTATAGTAATGTTTGAGATTATTGCTATGAAAATGACAAATAAACCGTGAATCATTTTCGACATTTTTTTTAATTGCAGCTTGATATTCAACTTGGGAGCAGTCATCAACAATATGACAAATCCAATTTTGCCAAGTTTGATTTTTAATTGACTGAATCTGTTTTTGGAAATATTCAAGCTGAGGATTATAGGTTGCTAAAACAATCCCAATTTTTTCTTGTTTTTGCATTCACTTAAGCTAGATTTCTCAGTTTTCAATTGCTATGTTTTGTTATTCTATAATTTATTGATTAAAAACCGAGCTAAAGCATAAATTTTTATCATATTTTTTTGCCAAAATTGCGGAATACGCTGGTTATTGATCATATTATTAATATTTTTCATTGCGTGAGGAGGAACAAATTCCAGCTTATCTTTGTAAAATATAGAGGCAGGTAATTCTCTAGGGTCAATAATCTGATGTTTTAACTGATAAATTAGGGAAGGTCTGACCCAACCTTTGGCAACTTCTTCTCTCACAAATTTTTCACTAATAAAGCCTTCTTGAATAGCATTTAACATTTCCTGACACCATAGCCATCCTAAATTATTTTGTGTAGTTAACCAAGGTTGAGTCGGTATATCAGTGTAATGAGTTAGCGCTGTCTTTCCTGCTGTATAATGCTCTAAATCATTCCATTTAGTGGGAATAACGGCGGCTATTTTCTCAGCTGGGGCCATTTCTAAAATAAATTGTTCATATGTCCATCTTCCCCGTTCCAATTCTTGTACCAACTCTGTCACATTCCACTGCAATTGTTCACAGTTAATCACCATGACACTGAATTGTGGCGGTCTTCCAGAATCTTTTGGCTCATAAACAGAGAGTAATTCTGCTCCATTAAATGGTAATAACCACAACTCTTTTATATCTTGGAAAACTTGCATATCAGAGTCGAGATAAATTGCTCTACCGTGATAATTTTTAAGTGCAGGAATGGCAAATCTTTGGAAGCTAAAGGGAGTTTTGGGCTTAAGCTTTGGATTTTGAGGTTCAGGAATATTTATACCTGCTTGGTGTATTGCTGTGAACAGAGGCGTGACTGTCACCGCCATTGATGCATATTTCTTAATTGAATATTCTAAAACTTTGACGGCTAACATTTGCTCTTGTTGAGTGCCAACAAATATTTGTATGGGACTTTCAACAGCTAATGAAACACAGTCTTTCTCCTCCACCATCCCTAAACCTCGAATTTAGTCAAGTTTTATAGCAATCCTATTTAATTACGAATTACGAATTATTTAATCCTTACTAGCTATCAAAAGAACACGAGGGCCATTACGCTCATTTCTGTGTTCTATAATCTCTACTTTTCTAAATCCTGTTTCGTTTAATAAGGAGACTATATCATCCAATTTTAACCATTTAGCTAATTCATACATGCCGGAAAATACGTCGTTATATCCTCCTTCTTGCGAACGTTTATAATAATATTTTTTACTATTCACTTCATACGTTTCTGTGGCATCTTGATCAAGAGCATAATGAGTATCTAACATTACACCTTGACGAATATATTTTCCTAAATCGAGTAAATGTTGAACTGGATCTTTCAAGTGATAGAGAACTCCAACGTGATGCATAACATCTGTTTTTAGTAAATCTTGATAATTTTGACAATCTTCTTCAATATTTAATTTAAAAATAGTAGGATGTAACCCGAATAGGGAACAGCGAACGATTGTTTTAACTACGTTTTCAATTCTGGCATCGAATGCTGTCACTTGCTGGGCAAGTTTTGCTAGAGCAATTGTATGAATACCTTCAAAGCAGCCAATTTCTAAGACATGTTTATCTGCTAAATTAAAGTATTCATTCATTAATAATATTCTTTTGTCAGGAATGATTTGGGGGGTGTTGCGTTTGTTGTGTCCAGCTTGATTACCAAATCGTCTACCATGACTGTCAATTACAAAACAGTTCCATTGCAATATATCGTTTAATTCTTGTAAATCTTGATCGCTTAAACAGTCTATAAATTTAATTTCATTTTGATGTTGATTAAAACCACTCAAGGGTAATTCATGCTGGATATTTAATCTTTTTTGATTAATTAATGAGTGGCGAGATTTTAACCACAAAGTTAGTTTTTCAGCAAGCGATCGCATATTTCTCTGACTGCTCCTTGTCCACCAGCTAGTTCTGTAATATATATGGCATGAGCTTTATTTGCAGACATGGCATCTGCTACTGTTAAGGGACAGCCTACCATTTGCAAGATGGGTATATCATTCAAATCATCGCCCATATATGCCACTTGTTCTAAACTAATATTGAGCTTTTGACACAGGTTTTCTAATACTGATAATTTGTTTTCGACACCGATAAATGTATAGTTAATTCCTAACTTTTTAGCGCGATGCAGTACTGATGTCGAGGTGCTGGCGGTGATAATAGCCACGTCTATTCCTGCTTGCATTAATAATTTTAGTCCTAGACCATCTTTAACGTTAAATTTTTTCAATTCTTCACCAGCATCGGTATAGTAAAGACCACCATCTGTCAGCACACCGTCGACATCCAAAGCTAAAAGTTTGACTTGAGAGAAACGCGATCGCAATTCTAATTCAGATACATTGATCATTGCTAGAAAACAGGAGTAGCCGCAGCTAAACTATTGTGAATATGCAAAACTGGTTTGAGAACTTCTTCTAGCTGGGCGAGGGGAACCATATTCGGCCCGTCACTCAGCGCCACATCTGGATTTTCGTGAACTTCCATAAATAGTGCATCGATACCAACAGCCGCAGCAGCCCTGGCAAGGTAGGGAACGAACTCTCGCTGTCCGCCAGATTTATCGCCTTGCCCCCCTGGCATTTGTACACTGTGGGTGGCATCAAACACAACAGGATAGCCTAATTGCCGCATTTGTGGTAAAGAGCGAAAATCAACAACCAAAGCATTGTACCCAAAACTGGTTCCCCGTTCCGTCAACAAGATGTTTTTTGCACCGGCTGACTCTAGCTTGCCAACTACAGATTTCATATCCCAAGGTGCGAGAAATTGACCTTTTTTAACATTGACGACTCGGCCTGTAGCGGCGGCGGCGATGAGTAAGTCTGTTTGGCGACAAAGGAAAGCGGGAATTTGTAGAACATCAGCTACTTCTGCCACAATTGCCGCCTGTTGGCTTTCATGAATATCTGTGAGGACAGGGACGCCAACTTCTTGCTTGACTCGTTGGAGAATTTCTAAGCCAGTTTCTAAGGCCTGACCCCGGAATGAGTTGATAGAGGTGCGATTGGCTTTATCAAATGAGGACTTGAAGATAAAGCCAATATCAAGGCGATCGCAAACTTGGCGAATTTTTTCAGCCATCTTTAAGGTAAAATCTTCTGATTCGATCACGCAGGGGCCACCAATCAAAGTCAGAGGATAACCATCACCGATACATAGACTTTCGGTAATTTGAGTTATGTGCATTAGCAATCAGTGAGGGAATGTAATTACAGCAAATTGCAGGTAAATCAGGTACAAGTTTTAAGAACAAAGTCATATGACAAAAGACTTTCAACCCTGTTAAGAGTTCCCTGCTGTATATTTAGACTTTGATTATTGTATGACAATCTTTGATTTTTCATTAACTCACAGCCATGAAATTAAATAGCATTAAAAATAAAATTTACTCATTGTCTACAAAATTAGGACTGATTAACAAAAAAGTAAACTCACCAACCACGGATACAGAACTTTCGGGAGTATACCAAAACCTGCGAAGAAAGTATATTCGAGAAATTGATGCCAGTTTGACTGCTGTATTCCAGCGCTATCCAATAGACGGCCCTGTTTGTCATGTCGGCTCGAAATTATATAGTGGTGATGCAGTGGCAGTTGACGACTTTCGATCACTTTTCTCAAATTTTCACAATCGCGAAGTTGTTGGTATTGATATCGAAGCAGGGAACAATGTTGATATTGTGGCTGATCTTTGCTCTGCAAATGTATTTGATCAGCATCCAGAATTAAAAGATAAGTTTGGTTTTATACTGTGTTCTGCACTTTTAGAACATGTCAAAAACCCATTCTCTACTGCACAAAATATAGAACAACTTCTCAATCATCATGGTTATATTTGGTATAGTGGCCCTTGGGTATGGGGCTATCATGCTTATCCTGATGATTATTGGCGGTTCAGTGCTAAAGCATTAGAAATTTTGTTTCCCAAAGTTGAATGGTTAGAATGGTATTATCAGGGAACAAAAAAGAATAAAGGATTAGTAATTAAAGACCTAAATATTGAGCGCAAATGCTTCGTTTTTACAGAAGTTGACGGAGTAGGCCAGTTAATTTCTGATCGTGGTATGCCTTATATGAATGTGACTGCTATTGGCAGGAAAAAAGCATCACAAGCATAACCCTAAATTTAACAAAAACCTGTTCTCTTTCATCTATTAACTAGCAATTGTGCTTGCACCAAATCTTCTGGTGTATTGACTTCAATTACTGATGTTTCAGTTAAACAAACTTGAATTGAATATCCGTGTTCGATAACCCGCAGCTGTTCCAAGGCTTCACACTGTTCTAAGGGAGTCGGTGTCAGCTTGGCATATTCTGCCAAAAAATCACGCCGAAAGGCATACAAACCAAGATGATGAAATACTGGTGCGGGTACTGAATTGCGGAAATAGGGAATAGGAGAACGAGAAAAGTATATAGCACGATTGTGGCGATCACATAGTACCTTGACAACATTCGCATCCGTATAACCTGTTTTGTGATCCAAAGGACAGGCTAAGGTTGTCATATCTGGCAGTTTCGTATCGGTGCTGAGGTAAGGTGTGACTAGCTGCGTCAACATTTCTGGCTTGACAAAAGGTTGATCTCCTTGGACATTGGCGACTGCGACGGCTTGAGGGTAACGTGTGGCGACTTCCGCAACTCTATCTGTACCTGAGAGATGACTACTGCTAGTCATTTCTACTGTGCCACCAAATTTTTCGACACATTCAGCCACCAATTCGCTATCCGTAGCTACGACGACTTTGCTGAATAAGGGACATTTTAAAGCAGCTTCGTAAACCCACTGTACCATCGGGCGATCGCCAATCATCACTAAAGGTTTACCAGGGAAGCGTTGAGAAGCGTAACGGGCGGGAATTACGGCAAGAATATCGATCATAAACCGCTCCTAAAAATGTCATGAAGTCTAATCAACCCCAGACAGATACCTCGTTCATTCACTACCGGCATCACAGAAATTTGCGAGGGGCGGTTTTCCATGAGTTGCAGTGCCTCATACGCTAAACAGTCTGAGGAAACTGTAATTGGATTCTTAGTCATAATCGCATTACTAGCAATACTTTCCAACTTGGTAGGGTCGATTTTTTGGAAAGTTCGCCGCAAGTCGCCATCAGTGATAATTCCTAGTAAGTAGCCGAAGTCATCTACAACGTTGACTGCACCCAAGCCACCTTGACTGATGGCTGTAATGACTTCCAACCATGTTGCCGTGGGTGAAATGGTGGGATTTTCCGCACCACTGTGCATGATATCAGCGACTTTCAAAGTCAGACGTTTTCCCAAACGCCCAGCGGGGTGATTGAGGGCAAAATCTGCTTCTGTTAAGCCTTTGACTTGCATTAGCGTCATCGCGATCGCATCTCCAATCGCTAATGCTACAGTGGTGCTAGTTGTGGGTGCTAAATTCAGGGGACACGCTTCTTTGTCTACCGAAGCATCGAGGACAACATCAGCATTCCGCGCCAGCGTAGAATTAACGTTACCCAATATGGCAATGATGGGAACTTGGCGATGTTTAAGATGAGGCAACATTGCCACTAGTTCGTCTGTTTCTCCACTATTGCTTAAAGCTATAGCCACATCTTTGGTAGAGACAATTCCTAAATCACCGTGCAAAGCATCCGCCGGATGTAGATAAACCGCAACAGTTCCAGTACTGCTTAAAGTAGCAGCAATTTTACGACCAACAATACCTGATTTGCCGATACCAATAATTACAACTTTTCCCTCACAGCTGGACAATAAATAAATGGTCTTTTCAATTTGCTCAGATTCTAAGCGAATTGCTGCCTTTGTGATTGATTCTGCTTCTAGTCTGAGCAAACCAACTACTTTTGAATGGTAATTACCCCCTGTTGTCATTAATTTAGATCTAATATCTTTAAACATTATTTGGTTGAAGTTATTGACTTTTGTTATTTATGAGCTTTTGCGGAAGATGATTTGATCACCACCCCAAGGATAAGCAAATCGTTCTTTTCGCTCTATTACGAAACCATGAGCAACTATCTTATCTACAACATTTTCTAACTTTTCCCACCAGAAACTTTCATATTCTCCAGGTTCTCGGCCATGTTCATCTTGTGTTCCAGCAACAATTTCTGCTATGAATACACCACCTGGTTTGAGTACGCGGAAAATTTCGGAAATTACCTGATCCAAATCAAAAACATGATCGAGTGAATTGGTAAAAACATAATCAACAGATGCATCAGCAAATTGTAAATGATGAAAATCACCATAAACTACATAAGGGTTATTTTCTCCTGGATTGAGGTCGATACCAATAGCGAAACATCCTAAATCGATGAA
This sequence comes from Desmonostoc vinosum, assembly GCF_059505385.1. Taxonomy (NCBI): domain Bacteria; kingdom Bacillati; phylum Cyanobacteriota; class Cyanophyceae; order Nostocales; family Nostocaceae; genus Desmonostoc; species Desmonostoc vinosum. The sequence continues at coordinate 15,758 of NZ_JCACKM010000277.1, read as the reverse complement.
AGCTTTGCACTCAGTACCGATACGTGCTGCCAAACACAGTACATTATCTCCGCGTTGAAACATATGCAACGCTAAGAGCCTTTCTCCTAATGCAGCTCGATAGTTGCGATCGTAAGTTGTGAGGTTAATTTTACCCAGCTTTGAACGCTGATGTTCTATGTACTCTTCATAGTCTATATAAACCCGACGACTAAATAATGCTTCGCTTTGTATCCACTGAAAAGGTTCGGTGACACTGGGTTCTGTAAAATTTTCAGGTTTTTGCTTGTCCACTTGTTCTTTAGTAGAGCTAGTAGATATTTTTCTTGACTTTCCTATAAGTTTTTTTAAAAAATTTGGCATAAGTTATAAAAATTGTAGACAGTTTTATTTAACTAATACTTAACAATAAAAGTTTTAGTATAATTTGTCCGCTCTCTTCCAAAACGCAGGTGAAACAATTTTTCTGGACGCTTGGACATAAATTTATCTACGGCTTTAGATGCCATAGAATATTCTACTGAATGGTAATCGTCAAAGAAAATAATCCCTCCCTGTTCCATCCGGGGATAAAAGAACTCTAAACACTCTAAATGCGGTTCATAAAGGTCACAATCTATATTTACAAAAAAATACTTTTTATTTGGTAGTTCTTTCAAAGTTTCATTAAATAAACCCGGTACTAATGTGATGTATTTTGTTAAATTTTTGGCATCAATTCTACTTTGTACATCTTGAATAGAAGTGTCTGTAAATAACACATCGGCTTTTTGCAACACATTTTCAGATGCATAAAGTTTATCAACTTCTGAAAGGGCAGGCAATCCAGTAAATGTATCTAAACCATAAATATGTATAGGTAATTTATATTGCCTAGCTATTTCAGCACAAGCAATTAAGCTATGACCCATATATACACCACATTCGGCAGCTAAATAATCAGGATTAGAAAATATTAATGAGGCAAAATTACGCAGATTTATAGCTAAAGGGTTTTTCGTACCTTGGTTGCTGTATAGACTAGCTACTGCGTTTCTAAAGATGTGTAGCAGAGGTATTCGCTCTGCATATATCTCTTCGTAGGGGAAATCGTGCGGAAAAGGATTACTGGAATTAATTTTCTGAGACATTTTTAAATAGAAATGTTTTTATAATACTAAATTTGTTCAATACCCCAACTGCGGGGTTGATAGTACTTACATAAATTCATATTTTTATTTCTCTTTACCTCAAATCTAAAAGAGTCCACAATATCATAGACATGAAAAGGACGCCTATTAATATTAATTTTCATCACATATAAACCTGGTCTCAATCCACAATACGGCATCATCATTTTGATTTCATTGTCACCAGGCAGTATTACTAAAGGCTGTTTGTCCTTTTCACTATTAATACTCAGAATCGAGTCTTCTTCTCCATTAATTTCCCTGATAATCAGACTGACAATTGCGTTTTCTACTATTGTAGAAGATTTGCAATTGATACACAAAGAGACTGGTTTACCACTGTCGAGTGCTTTGAGAGTATTACCTTGTTCGTCTTTGAATGTAATGGCAGTAATATGAAGTTCTTCCGAACTTGCAGCACTTTCAACCTGATTTGTGATTAACACTTTAGATATATCAGAGCCAATCATAAGTAAATCTTCTTCGTATTTACTCATGACTAACTCGGTTGCACCATGAATAACTGTTTTACCTTTTGCTAAGTAAAGGGTGGTATTACATATATTTAATATGGCATTGGAACTATGGGAAACTAAAACAAATGATGTCCCATTCTCTCTTAATTGATTTAACTTGCGATAGCATTTGGTTCTAAATCTCGCATCGCCAACAGCTAAAACTTCATCAATTAAGAGGATATCGGGTCTGGTGTAAATAGCACAAGCAAAACCAAGTCTAGCTCGCATCCCAGAACTGTAAGTTCTGACAGGGGCATCAATAGCATCCCACACTTCAGCAAAATCAACTACTTCATGAAATATCTCGTTGATTTCTTTACGAGAAAGCCCCAAGATACACATATTCACATATACATTTTCTCGACCACTTAGTAAAGGATTGAAGCCTGCACCAAGAGCTATGAGAGCAGCTATTTTACCCTTAATTCTCACCGAACCAGTATCTGGCTTAATCAAACCACTAATAATTCTTAAAAGAGTCGTTTTGCCACTGCCGTTAACTCCGATTAAGCCTAGAGATTCACCACGCTTTAAATCAATACTGACGTTATCGAGTGCCCAAAATTCTCCTTTGCGTAAGGTATTACTAGCTCTGGGAGCGCCAATTACTTCTGCAACAATATCCTTTAGTCCATAGAGATAAGCCTGTTTAAGATTCCGGCAAAATTTCTTAGATACATTTTGGATGGAAAGAATATTATCTCTCTCATCTGAAAGTGAGATTAAACTATTTTCAGATACGCCGCTATTCATACTCAACTGATCCTTTCAATCAAATAAGGCATAGCAAGACGATATACTAACCAACCAAAAATTAATCCAAATAAAGAGATGATGCTGACAATCACAAAACTCCCCAATTGTGATAGCGAGCCTATAGTGATCATCTCTCGTGCTGTCACTAGCAAAGGTGTTACAGGATTAAGTTTCACTATCCAAAATTGTATACCGCTAGTAGGAATAGGGTAAGCAACTGGAGTTAAGAAGAACCAAGCTAAGGTGATTACTTCCATAGCTCTAGATACATCTTGAATTAAATTATTGACAGGAACTAGTAACAAACCTATAGCTATTCCTAATACAATCAAGGCAATAATCGCAATCGGAGCCAAAATAATCGTCCAACTAACAGAAATTTGAAATACAATAAACAAGGCAACAACAAAAATTAACTTAATTGCCAAGTTAAATAGTATTTGACCCAATTGAGTTAAGATTATTGCCTCATGAGGAAACTTGACTTGAGCCAGTAGTGGGCGTGAAGTATCAACAGCTGTCTGTGGACTATTCAATGCTTCTAGAAAAGTTTGCCACAAAACAGTACCCAACATCACATAAGCTGGATAAGGGATATCTGTTTCACCTACATTTACTAATCCAGCATTACTGGCAAATGTGAATCCTGCGGCTGTAAGAGCAGGCGGTAAGATAGCCCAAGTTATCCCTAAAAAAGACCGCCTGTATTGTCCTCTAATATCCCTAACTAGCAAGCGCCATGCCAACTCACGTGAAGCTAGTAAATCGCGGTACATTTCTTTGAATAGCTGTAGAGGATGAAGAATCCTGCTTTCAGGGGTATATATTATCTCTTCTTGTCTATCTTTTTTTTCAAAATTCATTCCGACTATGTTTTCTCAATCCTCTTTGAATTTTAGCAAACCCTAGTTTATGTCAAATGGGGCACTAAGCCAAGAAAAATTTCCGTAAAATTGTCAAGTTTCAATTACTCCGAAAATCCAAAATCTTATTTTAGCTGATATCTACAAGTAGGGAACGCTTAACAGGGAATAGGGAACAGGGTTGAAAGTCTTTTGTTATGTGACTTTGTTGTGAAAACTTGTATTTTATGACTTGCAATCTGCTGTTTGCGTTTAATCGCGTTCTCAAAACCTATCTAAGCTTTAGCTAAAACGAAGTAAAAATCCTTGTGGTTGGGCGTGTGTCGGATGTTAAACCAGGAATAACTTAAATTTTCAACTGCATAGGCTAGTAATTCTGCCATGTTGCAATTAGTGTAAAAATGAACATGTATAGAACGCCTTGCTTCATAATATATTTTGGGGTCTTGGCCAGGAGCGCGATATTTTGCCCATCGAGTGTAGTGTTTTAAATTAGGTTCCATTTTACATTCTTGATATTCTTGTAAAATATCACTCAAAGGGCAGGGACGATAAACATAGTCTTTACACCCAGCAACATCAGGAATAATTGCCAAGATTAATCCTCCTGTTTTTAATTTGTTATACCAATATTGAAGATGTCCTAGAGGATTTGCTAAATGCTCAAAAACATGGCTGGAAAAAATAAAATCTAGGCTTTCATCTGGTACAGGTAAAGAATGGGCTTCACCAATTTGATAGTGTGACCAAAGTTTAGTATTAACATTGTATTTACCTGTATTATTGTAAAGAGTATTCCAGGCTTCGGGAGAAGATTGTTCTACATAGGTAATATCAATCTTGGCACTTGGAAGTACTTGAGGGTTAGTTCCAGGGCCGATTTCCACACCATGACCTTGGCAAAGTGATAGAAGTTCAGAACGCTCTAAAACTTTGTGAACAATAAAGAAGACACTACCTGTTACAGATTGTGGAAAGAATAAACGACCTGTAACAAATTGTGGAAGTCGGATGACTAGATTACATTCATAGTTAATACGTTCTTTTAAAGAGAATGGAAAACGAATTGAAGTTGGTGTTGAGCTAAGATAAACTTTTTCTACAGCTATTTGTGAGCCATTGTGATCTTGAAGCTGTACTTCTAAATACTTTCCTTCAACTTGCTTGTCTAGGGCTTTGACTAGCCAGCCTGTGATTTCTGTACGATCGCAAAATGGATACCATTGCAAAACATTCTTGATCTGAATCTGCGGTGTATCCGACGGTGAGATGTCAAAACCACGATACAGAGTACCGTCAATTTTTCTTTTTGCTGCTTTGACTTTATCAGATAAAACTAGATTGCGATCGCCCCGTTTAGACATGTCGACAAGGTTCATGGTAGATGCTTCCAAAATCTAATGAGAAAAAGCTGCTAAAACCTTGGGGTTTGCAGCCAGAGTATTTCCAAGTTCCCTAGAATAAGTTATTGCCCCATTCACGCTTAGATGACGATGATCGCTATAATCAATTAACTGATCATAACGATCCATAATTCCTAAATCAATAAACACAATATTTCGTTGCTTTGCCCAGTCGCTCATCAACTGACTATTACTTTGATAGTCCTCTCGCCTATTTTTAGCATCAATCATCAAAGGATTTGTTGGCAGAGCAAAAAATACAGGTAATATTTTCTGATCTAGGAAATAATTAGCCCAGCGATCAAAAAAACCATCTGGCTTGAGTAGATTTGACCAAGCTTGATCTGGCATCGGCTGGAATAATTGCGGTTGAGTTTTTTTATCTGCTAGAAAATGCTGATAATCCACCTGTACATCATCTTGATTGTCTCTAGCTGGTTTGTGAGCGTGAAATCCATTAGGATATTGTTTGACATTATTACTAATGACACCAATCAAATCTGTAGGGCGATCGTAACCTAAAAGTAATGTTCGCACAGCTTGACGATATCTAAAAATTGGGCTGACTCTTTCTAAGGGTTTAACTAAAGATTGTTTCCAGTCTTGAGAATTACAAAAGCCATCTAAATTATAGTCTTTAGCAAAAGCTGATTTTAAAACTGCTCTTTGAAGAATTCCATCGCAAGGAAATCCATCATTAAAGCTACTGGGTAAGATTTGCTTTTCTTCAAATAAATTGACCCCAATTAATGCAACATGTAACTGTGGCAACCGTTTGGGTAAGCTAAGAAAAGGTAATATAGATAGATAAAAGGTTTCGTTAAACCCATCAAAGCCTAAATTAAATCCAGAAGCCTTGACGCCTTTAGCAGTTAAAGCTTGTTCAATTTGTGAAGGGTCGATTCCCCATTTCACTTCTGAACTACCCAAAGCAATAAACTGCCAATCATTTCTGTCCTCAAAATATTTTATTTGAGGATCCATATTTTGACTATTTGTGTATGATACATAGTCAAATAGATGTTGTTTCACCCAAAATTCGCAACCAATTAAAGGCAAAATTAAAAATAGACAAACTATCAACCAAGAATGTATGAATAATTTTTTCATGCCATTCTTCCTACTTTCTGGCAATAATCAGAGGACGATACAATGCCTCATCCCACCCAAATAAGTGAGGTGTAATTAGTTTGGAGATGACTTTAAATCCAACAGCTAACAATGCATCAATGAGAGATTTTTCTTTTGCCCAAAAGGAAAATGTATTATCTAGAGAAGCCCGAACTTTGCGATATTTTTCTTCTTCACTAGCGTTGTCTTTATGTTCGCGAAATAAATATCCTTGATACCCACTGTCTGTTTTCACTGGGCCATTCAGCCGAAATCGCTCTATTGATTCTGGAGTACTAACGTGAGTATAAATAAACAATGTGTCTTCAGTTAAACTGGCTAATGTTTTGAGCATTCCCTCAAAATCACTCTGTCCTAAGTGATGCAAAATTCCAGAAAACAAGACAAATTCAAAAGTCCCAACTTCTGAAGGGTTAATTTTGCGAACATCTCCTTGTTGAAAAGAAACATTCTCTACTCCCAATACATTAGCGGCAAATTTTGCCCGTTCCACATATAATTGCCGACCTTCAATTCCTAGTACATTAGCACCAGCTTGAGCCATTGTAATCGAATGTACACCCTCAGCTGAAGCCAGATCTAGTAATCTTAAATTCTTGATACTACCTCGACGGCTGTGCAATGGTACTACATCTTTAAGCAAATTACCAAGCTTGCCTAAACCAACGGCTTTTTTATAGAATTTTTCTTCTTGAGGTAAAACGGTTTCAATACCATGTCCAAAATTAAAGTAATGCGCCCAAGGTATATTTGGCTCTAGTTGCTCAAGACCTGTACGGATTTCTTCAGGATTCATAATCCTAGATTGCATAGCTATCTATGTCTCCTTAATTCACGACTTGTATTTAAAATTCAAAGTAGATAAATTGTAAACTCTCTCCTGATGACATCACAATAGAGAGAATAAATAACCACCCAGCTATTACAAATCGCCAACTGACTCTGATTTTTTCTGTATGCATGGCTTCCATAAGTTTGTTTAGGGGAATATGTATCACAACAAAAGCGAGTAAAAGAATAAAAAAACTTCGGGGTGGTGATGTTGTTGGTAGAAAAATAGCTGGAGTTACCAATGTGTTTAAAATAGCAAGGGCGTCTGTAAGAGTGTTAGCCCGGAAAAAAATCCAAGTTATAAAAACAAAGCTCATAGTTATTAACCATCCCACAGGAGGCCAAATAAAGTTGATAGTCCGTCCTAATATGGTCTTTTGAATATTTGGAAATAAATAGGAGCAAAATCTTTCGATTACTAAAAAAAGGCCATGTAACAATCCCCAAATTATAAAGTTGAAACTAGCTCCATGCCAAAGTCCACATAGTCCCATTGTGATAATCAGATTGCTTGCTGTTTGTAATTGTCCTTTTCTTGACCCTCCTAAAGGAATATAAAGATAGTCTCTAATCCAATTAGAGAGTGTGATGTGCCAACGTCGCCAAAATTCTCTTAAACTTGTGGAAATGTAAGGAAGGTTAAAGTTAATCGGAATATCAATACCAAACAATTGAGCTGAGCCAACTGCCATCGTAGAGTATCCCCAAAAGTCACAAAAAATTTGCACTCCAAAACCTATGCTTGCCCACAAGGTAGGTTTTCCTACAAACCCATCAGTAGAATTGAAAACGGAATTAACAAAAGGCGCTAACCCATCAGCGAAACAAACTTTGAGAAATAATCCAGATGTTAACAAAACTAAACCACCAATAAATTGATGCAAATTGAAAGGTAACTTTTGGTGAAATTGGGGTATTAGTTGATTCGTTCGGCAAATAGGCCCAGCAATTAAGTGAGGAAAGAAAGCTAAGAATAATGTAAATAAGCGAATGTCTTTCTCAGAGGTGGTTTTATTGAGTTTGATATCTGCTAAATAAGAAATAAGTTCAAAAACAATAAAAGAAATACCTAGAGGCAGCCTGATATCTATGGGGGAAAAAGTAAAGTCTAATCCTACAATGTCAAGACTATTTTTAAATATATCTAAGATAAAATTTGTGTACTTAAAGATGCATAATATTACTACAAGAAAAGATACGCTCAAAAATAGCGATCGCCTTTTTTCTTGAGCAATTCTTAAACCAAATATATAAGTAAATATTGCTAAAGTTAAAAATAATATTAAGTAAGGAGGAAACCAATAAGCGTAAAAAATTATACTTGCAACTAATAAAGTATTTTGTCGCCAAAAAATTGACGGTGATAACCAATAAAGTAATAAACTAATTGCTAGTAATATTAAAAACTCCAGAGAGTTAAAAAGCATAATCAACTAAAAAACTCAATAATTAAGCTTTAGTTTATCATCAGGTTAACATTTTTAATCACTGTCATTATTTGTTTTTCTAATACTTCCATACTAAATTCTTGAGAACATCTTGCTTTCGCATTTGTCAATAATGATTTTCTCAAATCTGGATTCTTAATTAGTAATCTTAGCTTACTATACCAATCATCAGATTCAGCAAGAATGATTTGTTGCTCATCAGTAAATTGATTGTATACACCCACGTTACTAGCAATAGTGGGAATTTCGCAGCTGGTGTATTCGATAAATTTAGTTGGGGCTTTACAGTTGTTGAATTCAGTATTTTGTAAAGGTGCTAATCCTATATTCCATCTGAGGTTGTAGAGAGTTTGTAGAAATTGCTCGTAATTGACATTGACCTTGTGGGATATAATTCTCTCACCAAAACTTTTGAGTTCGTCTGGCATGGCGATCGTGCCAAAAGTTTCAAATTTAATGTGAGGATAATCTGCTAAAATTTGAGCGATCGCAGGAGTAATCATTTTCAAGTCTTCCTGATGACCCTTAGAACCCATATACCCAATAGTCAAGGTGTCTGTTTCTTGAAACTTCGAGTCAAGCTGAGTTTTAGAAATTAAAAAATCTAGATAAGGGGCATAAATTCCATAGTAAACTTTTTGCTGAGGAAAGCGGTTCGCCAGAGTTTTTCCCAAATAGGGAGTTGAGGCATAAATTAAATCTACATTCTTGAGTAAATATTCTCTTTGGTGGATAACTTCTTGGCTTCCATGTTGTTTTTGGATACCCTTGCCAAGCGACAAAGGTATATTCAGTAAATCATCATCTATATGGTAAATAGTAGGAATCTTTTTTTCTTGACATTTTTGCTGAAAAATCTTGCCAAAAGGAAGACCATAACGGCTAAAAATGACTATGTGAGGCTGGATTTTAGTTAGTATATTGCTAATTAATTCTTCAGGATTTTGATTATCTTGCTCTAAATATTTAGTTATTGTTGGACTAGAAATTACAAAAAAATTCAATTCATCTTTTTGATGTAGTAGTTGCAGTACATAATGAAAGCTCAAGTAATAGGTTGCATTGATGTTTTCTACAAAAATGAGTATATTGCGTTTTGATTTATCACTATTAAATGAAAAATCATAACTAATTTCACTACGATGATTGATTTTGCGGATTAAAGACATGAAATTATTTAATATACTCATTTATGGAATCGCCTAGTTTCAGAATTTCTATTTCACGCAGAGTCGCAGAGGCGCAGAGAGTTATAAGAGGCTTTATTAAGCTATTTCTTCCCTACTCCCCACTCTTTATTCTCTGAAGACACCAGTCACCTAGTTTCTCTAATCCTTGTCTTAAACTAACTTTTGGTTGCCAGCTTAGCAGTGTTTTTGCTTGATTGATATCTGCAACTGCATGACGAATATCACCGACACGAAAATTACCTGTTATTTTGTAAGTATTTTCCGGTTTATTGTAAATACTGAGTAGAGTTTTTGCCGCTTCTAAAATTGTTGTAGGTTTACCGCTACCTATATTGATTGTCGTTCCATGCGGTAAAGGTATCTGATACGATAATTCTATTGCTGTAACTACATCATCAATAAATACAAAATCGCGAACGATGTCGCCGTCTTCATAAATATTCAAAATTTGGTTATCAAGAATTTGACTAGAAAATATAGATAGCACCCCTGTATAAGGATTAGTTAAAGATTGACCTGGCCCATAAACATTTTGAAAGCGTAAAATTGTCGCTTGCCAAGATGCATTTACACCAGCTTGGGTAACTAAATATTCCTGCATTAATTTAGTAGAGGCATAAATAGAAGCTGGTGCAGCTGGTGTCTCTTCAGTTGCAGGTATTGCTGTCAATTGATTTCCTTGAGGCGAAGTAGGAATAAATTGACCGGCTTGCATTGCTTCAATATTTCTTGCGGGTGGAACAATTATTTGCCCATTTTCACGATCTCGATAAGGGCCTTCACCATAAATTGCTCGTGATGATGGTAAAACTAAACGTGCAAGATTAGGGGCATTTTTCCTAATTGATTCTAGTAAGATAGAAGTCCCTAAAACATTTACCTCACAATAGCGACTAATCTCATCCATCGATTGCCCAGTACCTGTTTCTGCTGCCATATGCACAATCACGTCAGGCTGTGCTTGATGAATAATTTCCTCAACGGTTTTGCGGTCACGAATATCACCATGAATAAAATTGATATTCGCTGGGAAGATTGGATGTTGAGCGTTATTACCATGAACTTGAGGGCTAAGATTATCTAATACCCAAATTTGAGCTTCTAAATCTTTTGCCAGTCGCAAGGCTAATTTAGCTCCTATAAATCCTGCTCCACCGGTAATCAAAAAGCGTTTATAATTTTTTTGGCTCATGATTTTTATTTAATTGACTTTATTTAATGCTTCATATTCTTTTACAGCTTTTTCTCTAATTTTTTTGATTTTATAAACTTCTTGATGTGGTTTAAATCCGCTTTTCTTATCTAGTAGTTCGTTAGATTCTTGAAAGTAAGATTGTAGAAATTTAGGAATAAGTTTTTTGTATTTTAACTCTCTAATTAAAGAAGGGCGAAAATGACCTAAATCTATTTCTTGGATAATTTCTTGCCAAGTTATTGAGCCATTTTGCAACATAAGTTTCAACTCATTAAACCAAAGATAGCCATATTGATTTTGGCAAGATACCCAAGGCTGAGTAGCCATGTCTGTATAATGAATTAAACAAGTTTGTTGCTCGTAATGCTCTAAACTATTCCATTTAAAAGGGATACCATATTTGATGTCGCTATTTTCGTTTAAGATACATAATTCATACATGAGTTGTTCATAATCATATTTTTCTTGATCTAGTTCATCGATAATATTTTCAATTTTCCAGTCAAGGCGATCGCAATCTAAAAGCATCACAGAACACTGCTTAATTCTCTTGGTGGGTGCGCCTACTTTCTGATTAGTTTTTTGAAATTCGATAGGAATATCTTCTTGAATAACTACCTTAGCTTCATCAAAGGGAATATTCCACAGTGATGCTATATCTTGAAAAACCAGCATATCAGCATCCAAATAAAGAGCTTTACCTGTATATCCTGCTAATTCTGGTATGCAAAAGCGACTAAAGGAAAATCCGGTTCTCTGCCAATTTCGCGGATCTTGAGGTTTCTTAACAGGTAAATCCAACATTGGGTATACTTCGACATTAAGTTTCGTGCATCGCTTAATCGAATGTTCAAGAACTTTAACTGCTAAAAGTTGGCTTCTATCAGCACCGACATAGACTCTAACTTGTTCACTCATTGAGCGTTAATCCTAAATTATTAACAGTTTTATTGACATTTATGCCACTTTCTTCTTAGAAAAGATATCTACTGTGATTAAATCAATTATCCGCTCAACCGCATTCCCGGAAATCATTTGTTTGCTGATAAACTCATTAATTTGATTTTGGATGATCATCCTACCTTTTAGGTTTTGTAATTGTTTTACAAAGCTAGTCCAATCTTCCAACTTATTAATAATGGGGATAGGAGTATAATTTGCCAGTTCAAGTCCATAGCCTACCACACTAACTGCACATCCAGCACGAGCGGCATCAACTACTACTGTTGAGGGTGTAGTAATTACAGCATCGGCATTTTTGATGATTGCTGGTGCTGTAAATGGTTCCCATAAGGGATTTGTCGGATCGGCAATTATCAGATTATCTGCACAAGGTAAATAACCTTGATAGCGACTAGTTAACCATTTTCCCGCATGATGTGGCTTCACTAAAAAAGTGGTATCGGGAAACTGGATAGCAGTTTGTTCCAGATGATTTAAAAAATTCTGTCTGTAGTTTTCGTTATAACGATGCCAATGTAAATTCTCGAATACAGCAACTAAATATTGACGTTTTCCTGGTATTTCAATCTCAGCAGTCACAGGACTAATTTCTTTAAGGCATCCCACTGGCACACAGCGCAACTTAGTTTCTGAGGGTACTTGTGCTAATAGTAAGCTGGTGTCGCCCCAAGTCAGAATTTTTTGAGATGCAAAGCGGATAGATTCTAAGCTATGAATTTCGTCTGAGTAAGTTAAGCCAATATTTTCAAAGCCGTGCTGTAAGGTATAAGTATGTATTTGTGATTTATTCGCCCTTTGAACCAGAGTATAAGCCGCTTTATGAGGGGATGCTGTACTTTCAGCAGCAGTGATTAATGCACGAACACCAAATAGATTTGGTTCTATTCCTGCCAAAACTCCCAAGCGGGAAACTTTGGAATATTTGATACCTAGTTTGTTTAGGGCAAAACTAACGCGTGGTGATTCTTCTAATACTTTATCAAGTACGCAGACTTGTGTTGTCAAGTCATCTCTATCTTTTAAACCTGCCAACAAAGGCAAAACTAAATCCAAATCTTGCATTAAATGGATAAACACTAGCACTGTTGGCTTGCGGTTCCAAAAGCGTTTAAAGTTAATCACACCACGTTCCTAGTAACTTGATTGATCACATTTGCCCACTGAGCAGCGATCGCCTCACCGCTATAATTATGCTTTATAATCGATTGTGCTGTTTCTATGTGGCTATTGACTAGTTGGCGATCGCTCAGATAACTCCTTAAACCCTCTTCCCAATCGTCACATATTATACAATCTTGGAGAACTTCTAGTGCTGGTGTTTTTGTAGCTACAACAGGCACTCCCAAAGACAGAGACATAACTGTACGGTTTGCAGACTTGCAAATACTAAAGGGAGTTTTAGAATTAGGAACTATTGTGACATCACTTTGAGCTATATACTCATAAATCTGGAATGGATTCCAGTTTATATACTGCGTGGGAAAAGGTAATGGAAGTATATGCTGGCAATACTTTTCATAACTATTACTCACAACAAATAAGGTGAAGTTAATCTCCTGGCTCAGTTTGATTAAATGCTCAGCTATATCTAATATATTGAGCATCCCAAAGTTACCATACCTAGCTCCATGATGACCAAACCAGATAATTCTTTTAGAATTTTCTGGTACTACAAGATTTTGGCTTAACCCCGAATGCTCTAATATAGAGTGAGATTTACTAATTAGTTGCTGATTTTTCTCTTGATTGGCTACAAAAACTGCAACTGGTAAATGTGCATTATCTAATTCAGTTTGGTTGATGACTGTTACATCATCATTTACATCGATTCGCAGCAAGTATTTAACCAATCTGCTGAATTTGGCTCTTACTTTAGATATCTTTTTACGCCAATGATGAATAGCTAAATATTTTTTTTGCCATACATTCGATTTTTTAGATAAAGCATTAAACTTGGCATGTAAAAGAAATTTTATATACAACAACACTGATGTTGGTCTATAAGCAGCTAACTTTAACCAACGTTGCCATTTAATAAAAGTAATAGCTCGCTGGACATCTTCTAGCGTTTCATTACCATCTGGAATGATGAATATTGGTATGGAGTTTCCTATCTCTGCTTCTATAACATTCTTTAACGCCATTCCTGTTGTGACTATCGCTGAAGCTATCTTGGACATTTCCTTAAATATTTCCGCAGGACTAATGTCCATTTTTGGCGTCGTATACTCTTCTATCAATATGTTGTCACAAAGATCTAAAATTATTGGTATGCCTGCTTTTTGTGCTTGCTTTGCCAACTGCAAATCGCTAGATTGAAAGCTTTTGACAAAAATAATTACATCTGATTTATCTTGAAATTGGATGACATCACTTAGAGAGTAAATACAAGATTTATACCCCAACGATTCCAGATAGTGCAATGGTATTAAACATCGATACCTCAAACTCGCTACATTTATATTTATCGAACTGGATTTCCAAATTAACATGTTTTTTGCTGGATAATAAACAGATTTATACCACAGTTATAACTTTGGTATAAACTAATTCAAAATACAAACATCAGTATTAATATTCGGTATTGATAAACACGAGTTACACTGCATTATAAACGCACAAGCACATCTCATATCAGGATCAATTGAAGACTTATCAGCAGGATTGACACTTGAGCGCAAAGACGCGGAGAGTTTTAAACAATAAGGATTATTTGAACTTAATATTACATCTGCAAGACCAGTGGATTTATTAATTAGTTCTGAGATTTTATCACCCAACAGGAGATATTATCTGCTACCTTGATACTTTCAAATGGAGCAGAATAACATTTAAAACCCATGTAGGTCAATCAGTAATTAAAGTTTTAAATCAAGAATGTAAGGGTAATAACCAAAACCCATATACCCTAACTCAACAAGCATTTTTTGCTCAACTCAAATTATCTGGATCAATTCCCTGAGAGCGTAAATATTCTGCAAGTCGCTCAGCCCGTTGGCGCTCTTGTTCAGCCCGTTGGCGCTCTTGTTCAGCCCGTTGATGTTCTTGTTCAGCCCGTCGGTGTTCTTGTTCAGCCCGTTGATGTTCTTGTTCAGCCCGTTCTACCGATGTCGGCATCCAACCCGATGCATCATACCAACGCAACCACAAACCTATTGTTTGCTGATAAGTGCCTTGCCAAACACCTAATCCTAGTTCCAATTCTTCTAACCAGAAGCGGTTTTCTGGTAAAGGTATTGCTTCGTAGCGAGTACCATTGAGTCGAAACGCACGTAAATAATTGTCGTAGCGGTCATAAACAACGTAGTAAGGAATCCGCAAAATGCGCTCATAAACTTCCCATTTAGTAGGAGGTTGGTTTATTTCCCGCAGCGTTTTACCTAAATCTTCTTGTTCTGTGCCTGGTGAGAGTAATTCAACTACCAGAAAAGGATAAACTCCCTCTTGCCAGATGACATAACTTAGGCGTAAGTTTTGCTGTTGGCTGGCACTGGTTACTCCTAAAACCATGTACCAATCAGGGCGCTTGTACCATAAAGTATGACGGGGGTCATAATAAAGGTTTAAGTCGCTAGCAAGTAAAATTTCCTCAGATGGATAATTAGGAGGCTGACAAGTTTCACTAAGTAAATTCGCTTGAATGCAATGGAATTCATCTGGCAACCCTGATTCCCCTACTAACTCACTGGGTAAATCATACATGGTAGGCATGGTTTCCTGTGGGGGACGGGGTGGATCTGTTTGGTACATGACTGCTACCTTAAATAATTCGTAATTCATAATGACTCTCGAGGACTCGCTACCGCTTCGCTAACGCTAACGTAATTCGTAATGACGCGACGCTCCTGTGTCGCTCTAAGCGAAGCTATGCCGTAGGCTTTACGCTAACGCTATCGCGGACTCGCTACCGCTGCGAAGCGCGTAATTAAGTTTTGTAATGGGGATTTAGCGCAAAGTCACTCTTTGGGTTTCCTCCGAGATGACGGCAGTTGTTCATGGGGGAAACCACGCCACTTGCCTCAATCCGGGAAACCCGTCCAACGCAGTGGCTCCCCAAGATCACACTGCCTCAACTTTGTAAGACAGACCCCAACACAAAACTTGCAGGTTATAGAACTGGGGGACTTCAACCCACGGAACTAGTTAACTCTTAACAAGTGAGTTTTTGTCTAGCTTAAATTGTCAGGGTCAATTCCTAAGGATCGCAGATGTTCCGCTAAAAGTTGCGATCGCCGCTGTTCTTTTTCCAGCCTTGATTGTGCTTGAGACGCTTCTTGCTGTGCTTGAGACGCTTCTTGCTGTGCTTGAGACG
>NZ_JCACKM010000276.1:0-4865 GCF_059505385.1 Desmonostoc vinosum | reverse complement strand
GAGAGATAGCCTTGGGATGGGGTAAGGCATCAAGTAAAAATAAGTAGTGCGAGCAACTTGCTCGCGCGGGCAAGATGCTCGCACTACAAATATTAAATTGTTCAACTTATTTTTACACGAATCCTAAGTAGCAAGTATCACCTTTAAAACAATACTTCAAATACTTTGTTGCTCATCCAACCAAGCAACTAAATCATCTACCTCAGACATTCTAAGAAGTGCGCGACATAAAGACTCTAATTGTTCAATTTTAAAAGCTTGAACTTTTGGATAAATTGAATCATCAATCTCACCAAAACGTTCTTCCAACAGAGACATACACAAAGAAAAAGCCTCTTGTTGTTTTCCCTGTTCTTGTCCCTTCTGTAAAATATCTTGATAAATAACGGACTCTTGCATAATATCCTCACTTAACATCTGACGAATCAAAGTTTTGTCAAACCGCAAACCCGCTAGAATTTCTGTATACCCAGCGATATTCTGTTTTGTCTCTCTATCTAAAATTTTAGCCACTTTTTCAGCAACCTCTTAATATTTAACCTACAGCATAATCTGTGAATTGGCGTTTAAATGGCGAATGAAAGCCGATGACAATATCCTGTTTGGGGATACCTAAATTTGCTAAATCTTCTCCAACTTCATTTTCTGTTCCATTGTGTTGCAGCCAAACTTTACCATCTTTGATGTCTAGATGTAAAAAACAACCATAAACACGACGGTCATTTTTCCAGACGACATTCACAAGTTGATAGTGGTGATGTTCTGTGTCAAAAATTAATTGGGTTTCAATTTCTGTATCTTGATGAGAAATTGCAGCGTATTCTTGGAGAAGTTGCTGAATTATGTGTTGATATTTTGTTAGTTTATCCATTCGACAATTTCCTCGGTTACAGGTTGATAATCAATCTATAAACAACTCAGGATCAACTTGGAAAAATTCACTCAATGCTTTCGCTTGTGTTTTACTAATCTCTTGCTTACCGTTGATAATTTCAGACACAATACTACTCGAACCAATTACACCAATTAAATCAGCTTGTTGTAAATTTCGAGCTTCGATTAAATGGAGAAGTATTGATAATGAGTTTGTTTCACCCATTGGGTATGTTTCATTTTCATATTTTTCTATTAAAGCAATCAACAAATCATATAAAGCCGATTCTTCAGATGTTCGGTTTGTTCGGTGTGCGAGTTCTTCAGCTATGAGTGTTGCTTGTTCGTTTTCTGCGTCATTTGTAATTACTTTTGGTTGATACTTAGCTAGTAATAGGGCGTAAGTTTCTGGATTAAAAGTAAGGCTCATTATGAGAGTACTTTTTCAAGTATGATATGATAGCTATTTGTTTTCTACACGGCGATACTTCCGTTCATCAGGCGAGGAAGGAGTAAATCACGGGCTTCTTGTAGCTTATATATAGTTTTTTGTAATTTTTCTTTTTGAATAAATAAATTATTTAAAATTTCAGATGCCTGATTTTGCATCTCTATTGAAGGTACTATTATAGGAACTTTGCGTAATTGAGACTGACGAATCCCGAAAACTGTAGTCCCACTTTTTCGAGCATGAATTTCTCCCTGCATCTGAGACGAATTTAAAGCGCAAAATAGAATAACTGGTTTAATAACTTCTGGATTTGCTCTGATACTATATAATCTTTGGCTCAAACAAAACTTATTATCCTCAGCAAGATAATACAGTTCTCCTAAAGGAGCTTCTGAAGTCATCAAAATATCACCCTGTTTTAGTTCTGACTTCATCCATTTTTGATATAAATCTTCATCAACAAGCTTACACTTCTCTAAATTAATAAGCTTACCTTTTTTTACATTCAATGCAGAAAGTGCTATGATTCCTGAATTTGACCAATCACTACCTAGTTTTTTTGGTGTTTTGCCTCGGTAGTCAATAATTTCTAAAACAATATCATCTAATGTCAAAACTCTCCACCCCTCTGGAATACCATTAACTACCTTTACTGACTCGTAGCCAGGGAAGCGCAGATGCACAAACCATTCCTTGTAAAGCAGATGGATGGACTCTTCCAGCAGTGCTATTCGGCGGTTGTTGTTGTCGATGAGGCGATCGTAGGTTGAGAGGATGTTAGCTATGCGTTGTTGAGTTGCAAGTGGCGGTAAAGCAAACGAGTAGGATAGAATATCTTTTCCACTAATGTGAGGAACGTTAACGCCAGTGGTAATTGTTTCAATGTGAGCTTGAAAAGCTGGACTCGCTACTAAGTAACGTAAAAAGTCAGTTTCTAAACCGTTATATCCACGAAGACGAGCAACCCGTTGTACTAACAATGCACGAGGTTCGTGATTACGTATCCATGAAAACTTCAAACGACCTTGAACAATAGGACGATCCATTGCAAGGACAACATCACCTGGATTTAGCTCGAACTTCTCAAAGTCTTTTGCTTCACTGGCAGGCCACCTAACTGCTTTCATCCAGTCTATTTCACGATGGCCGAGATTTTCACCTTTAACTAGCGGAACATCTTCTGGTGAAAGGCTAAAACGAGAACTTTTGAAAGAATAACCGGCTAAAAAGTCACAGTGGTTTAATAAGGAAACTAATTGTCTATGAAAAACTTTTGTCATCACAGTAAATCCTCAAAATTAGCAGCAATACTCGCCGCTAACTCCACCGCTTCCTCATTCAAACTCGCCAACTCTAAATTAATTTCCCGCATTCTCTCCTCAAAATCATCCTCGTCTTCCCCATCCACGGCAGCCACACCAACATAACGCCCAGGTGTTAAACTACTATCCTGCTGGGTTATTTCATCCCGCGTTACCACCTTACACAACCCTGGTACATCCACAAACACGGCTTCGGGAAAGCGTGATTGTAACCAGCTAACTTGTGCTTTCACATACAACGTAGATTTAATAGCAGAAATAGCCGTATCTCGCGCTGTATCCAGTGCATCACGTTGTTTTTTAATTTCCTTTGCGTCCCAAGTTTCTTGTTTACGTGCGTCTAACTTTTTCTCTGCCAGTTCCACAGCGCGAGTGGCGAGTTTATGCACTTCGTTAATGTGCTTTTGCAGAGTTTTCAATTGGGGAATAAATTGTACAAACTTTACTGCACAGTCTTTTTGCGCTTCATTAGTAGAAAGTGACTCAGCTTGAGTAGCAAACCATGCAAGATGCACTTGTAACTCACTAATTAAATCTTCTCTCGCCGCAGTAAATTCTTGAATCCCCACTTCTAACTCAACCAAAGTAGCACGGAAAGTCTCTATATTCTGATTAGCGATATCTTCAGCAACTAATCCCTCAACTTCCGGTAAATCTTTTAATAAAGGAAGGGAAGCCCCAAGACGATCGCTAAAACTCTGCAATAATTGTGTCAACTTAATTAACGGTGACTCTAACTGTGTCAACGCACCTGCAATAGTCGCCGCTTCTTGATGCGTCTTGTTTAAATAATCTTGCACCAACCCTAAATAACGTTTTTGCTGTCCGCGATACAACCAAGCGATCGCAGTGATATTCTGGAGTTGTTCTTCACTAAAATCGCGGATTTTGCGCGTCACTACCCGGTAAATATTCCGCGCATCAATCATCAACACTTTATCTTGGCGTTCTGCTGGTTTTCCCTTGTCAAAAAACCACAATGTACAAGGTAGAGATTTTGTGTAAAAAAAGTTTGTGCCAATAGAAACAATCACATCCACCGCTTGAGTGGCAATTAACTCCTCTCGAATCTCCTTTTCCCCATGTCCCGCATCCGATGCCGAACTCGCCATTACAAACCCGGCTCTACCTCGCTGATTTAAATAACTGTAAAAATACTGTATCCAAAGGTAATTTGCATTGCTCACTGCTTTAGTTTTCGCAGCAATTCCCGGTATCTTTTTCTCAGTAAACAGCCGGGAGTCAGTCTTCACCTTCTCTGGACTCACCCCATCGACGTTAAACGGCGGGTTAGACATGACAAAATCACATTGACCAAGCAACTCTTCCCAGCGATCGTAAAAAGTGTTACCTTGGCGAATTATCCCTTCTAAAGCGTGAACCGCTAAGTTCATCCGCGCTAAACGGGTGTTAGTATCCGATTTCTCCTGTCCGTAAAAAGTAATTTTTGCAGACGCATCCTCACCGCGATTTTCCACAAAATGTCCCGTCTGCACAAACATACCCGCACTACCACAAGCAGGATCTAAGACATTTCCCCGGTCAGGTTCAATCATATTTACAATCGTCCGTACCAAAGAAGGCGGTGTAAAAAATTCGCCTCCTTCCTGTGCGCCACTCATGGCAAACTTATTCAAAAAATACTCATAAATTCGCCCAAACACATCACCCGTGGCTTTCCGCAACTCCTCCCGGTCAAAAATTCGCACCAAACTATACAGCAAATCCGGCTCAAAGCTGGTGTACTCCTTCGGTAACACCCCCTGCAACATCTGAGTTTCATCCTCAATCGCTTTCATCGCTGTATTAATCGCCTTGCCAACATCAGCGTTTTCTGCCAAATTCAGAATGTAATCATACTGAGCTTCAGTTGGTAAAAAAATTGCTGACTTTCCTTTAAAGTCATCTTTGGTAATCGGGCGTTTTTTTCCACCCCGCGAAGGTAAACTCTTTTCAATCTCCGTCTTTACAGCATTGAAGCGATTTGTCGCATGGCGTAGAAAGATTAGCCCCAGTACGGGCATACTGTATTCATTAGCATTGAGTTTTGAGTTAGCACGGAGTTGGTCTGCGGCTTCCCACAGGGAAGATTCAAGTTGACTGATATTGAGCATGGTTTGTTACCGTAGGCGTAGCCCGTCGTAGACATCACTTAGGCGAAATTATCACTAGACCTCTTGCAAAAGTCGGATACTCGCCAGAAAATAAATTTTCTGGCT